>JAYWAX010000704.1:0-7987 GCA_043782125.1 Acetobacteraceae bacterium
GGTCTGGGCCGGGGCGCGTCGCGCGGGCTTTTGCGACACCTTCCGGGGTTAATTCCAGGTGCCAGTGGCACTGCAACGCGCCCTCTGGCAGGCGGATCGGGTCGCGGATCAGCCCGTCGCGCAGGCAGGCGGCGACGGCATCGCAAAACTCGGTTATCGGCACGGTTGCGCCCGCCAGCACGGCAAAACGCTCAAACCCGGCCTCGATGTTCGGCTCGCTGACGATGTGCCGGAAGGCGACGGTCAGCAGCAGGTCCCGGACATCCACGTCACGCCCGCACGTCGATCATTTCGACGAAACGATGGAACAAATAATGACTGTCGCTGGGACCGGGACTGGCTTCCGGGTGATATTGGACGCTGAACGCATTGCGTTCCGGACAGGCCAAACCTTCGTTGGAGCCGTCGAACAACGACACATGCGTCGCCACCACCGAGGCGGGCAACGTAGCCAAATCCACTGCGAAACCGTGGTTCTGGCTGGTGATCTCCACCTTGCCCGTCGTCAGATCTTTCACCGGCTGGTTGGCGCCGCGATGCCCGCGCTCCAGCTTGTAGGTCTTGGCGCCCAGGGCCAGAGCCAGCAATTGGTGGCCCAGACAGATGCCGAACACCGGAATACCCTTGGCCAGGATCGCCTGGATGGCCGCCACCGCGTATTCGCCCGTCGCCGCAGGATCGCCCGGACCGTTCGACAAGAACACGCCATCGGGCTTGTGCCGGAAAATATCCTCGGCCGATGCGGTCGCGGGCACCACCGTCACCCGGCATCCCGCCGCCGCGAGGCAGCGCAGAATGTTGCGTTTGGCGCCGAAATCCATGGCGACCACGTGACGTTTCGGCGCGGTTTGCCGCCCGAATCCGGCCGGCCAGGCCCAGGCCGTCTCATCCCACCCATAGTACTGGGCGCACGTGACCTCCTTCGCCAAATCCATCCCCTCCAGCCCAGGCCACGCCTCTCCCTGGGCGCGCGCCGCCGCGAGGTCGAAGCGCCCATCGGCGGGATAAACCAACACGCCCGTGGGCGGCCCGCCGTCGCGAATGCGCGCGGTCAGCGCACGGGTATCGACCCCGGAAATCCCCGCGATGCCCCGTGCGCGCAGCCACGCATCGAGATGCTGGGTCGAGCGGTAGTTGGACGGCTCGCCAATATCCTGCTTCACGACGACGCCCCGGGCGGCAATCGACCCAGCCTCAATGTCCTCAATGTTGGTGCCGACGTTACCGATGTGCGGGAAGGTGAAGGTGATGATCTGCCCGGCATAGGATGGGTCGGTCAGCGTTTCCTGATAGCCGGTCATGCCGGTATTGAAGCAAATTTCGCCCACTGGCGGCGTTGCTCCGGTATGCGCGCCGAAGCCGCGGCCCCAGATCACGGCGCCGTCCGCCAGCACCAAAGCGGCGGTCGCGCCCGGCGGAATGTCGCTGTTCGGCATCGGGGCCTCTCCTTGAAGTTCGTCCATTGTAAGACCCGTCGCGGCGGCGACAGCGGCCCAATGGCGGGAGGGCACCGCTCCGGCCTGGCGCCATTTGCGCACGGCCTCGGTGGAGACTCCGGTCAGACGGGCGGCGGCTTCGGGGCCCCCAAGGCGATCGACGATGGCTTCGATGGTGACTGGCATGGGGTGGATTTAGCGGAAATAATTTCCGATGACAAGCGCCGCAGCCGCTAAGCGGAATTTTTCCCCGCGCCTGGGATGCAGCCCATGCGCGTCGGGATGAGGACCCGGGGGAGCGCTTGCAATGCCAGCCGTCCAAGCGGTCCTTTTCGCTTTGGTGGCGCCTGTAGGCAGCCTTCGGGGCCGTGTTTGGCAACATACATGGTCAAAGGCAGTCACCTCCATGGTTAACTCTATGCCTGCGGAATTGGCGGCTCACTTCACATCCCTTTGTGATTTTCCTGGAATCAGTGAGGCAGTAGATCGCCTCCGGGGCGGACGGGAACCTCCGATGGGTACAAGTAAAGAGGCGTGCCATCTTCGCTGTCTTTCAATTGTACGAGCTGCGCTGGATCGAGCAGGTAAGCAGTGCTCAATGTTGGTATCCGATCATGCGCGTAAGTCTCAGGCATAGCCCAGGTTTGTCCATCTGGCGTTGTTATAAGTCGTCCGTAAATGTCCTCCTTGTTTCCGTTACGTGATATACGAATCACGATACGCGGGATTTTTGAAGATTTATCTGACACCTCATTCGCTCCTAAGTTTGGGTTGCACCTCTCGGGATAGCGGACGGCAGGGCGGGAGTCTTTCCCGTCCCGGCATCACGTCAGTCACAACGAGTCTGATTTCCGACGGTCCGGCAGTTCGTGATGCGCTGCTGGCCATTCGGTCCATTCTCACGGGTTTGGGTCTGGTTGCCGTAACTCCGAGAATCCGAAGTGTAACCGTTGGGGCCGTCGCAATGTGTCTGATTGCCGAAAGTCCGACAGTTAGTTTGCGCTCTGACCGAGGTCGCCAGCGCCAGACAGAAACAAATCAATATGAGTATACGCATTGGCCGCATCCCCTTTGTTGACCTGGAAGCTTAGCACCCCTCCAACACGAGTCAATAAATACGCACATTCTCAGAAATACGACATCAGGCAATCTACCCCGCCAACTCCCACCATGTATCCGGCCATTCGACGATCTTCTGTACCAACCCGCTGGTGCATAGGTGGCCAAGCGCATGGAGCGTGAACTCTCGTATCTGTCCCCGAAGCGCGCCGTTGCCGATATCCACGCACTTCGCCCGCACGAGGTATTCGATGATCTTCCGCGTCGGCCGCCGCACGCCAGGCATCCCGCAGGGCTCCCAAACAGAGGGGCGGCCGCTCCCCCCGCCGGAAGTAGATACCGCGCCAGACCGGGCGGATGGACGTGATATGGGCGGGATCGGCAGCGGGGTGAAACAGCCGCAGCGTTGCGGCCAGGGCGGTCAGTTGTTCCCGGCGCTTTGCCTGCGCCAGTTCCCCCGCCTCTATTTCTCCGGCCAGTCTGGCGCGCTTGTGGCGAACGGCGGAAAGGGCATAGGTGTGACGCATGGCAACATGGTCGCCGGGGTGGTGTCGAGGGTCCGCTGGCGTGTGGTGGCGGGTGCTACATAATACCGGTTGTTTCATGGCGAGGCTTATTTTCGGGACCAAGGCTCGACTTGATGGGGCCATCGCGCGCGGCCTGGCGATTGGACGAGAGGCACTTTCCGCAGCCGATCATGCCCACTTCCGCGGTGGTGTACCGCCCCCGATGGCCCGCTCGGGGCGTGCCATCGGGGAGGGGACGTCGCGATTGGGCATCCTTTCGGGCAGTTGGTAGAGCGGAAGACCGGCATGCAGCGGTGATGCCCGTCGCGGAATTGCTTTCCGGTCAGTTTGGGTGCCGCGCCGCGACCGGTGGCCCGGACACGCCAGGGGAGGGGGACAAGAGATGACCTGACGGGAAACACGGGCTTTGCGGTCTCGGCCTCACTTCGGGCGGCCCAGAGCCTCCAGGGCCGCGCGTACCATTTTGATGTCGTCGCCATCCGGCGGCAGCGCCTTGGTCAGCCGGTTCCAATAATCCCGCGCCTTGTCGAATTTCCGGTCCCGCGCCTCCGCCAGGCCGAGATACCAGAGCACGGCGGGGTCCTGCGGCAACGCTGGCTCCACCTCCCGCAACAGCGCCAACGCGCGCGCGGGCATCGGGTCTTCCGGCTTCAGCCCGGCCAGCAAGGCCTCCGCCGCAGCGCGTTTCAACGCGGGTTCGCCAGGGGTCAGCGCGGCGGCACGTTCGTACGCATTGGCCGCCGCCTCGCCTTGGCCAAGCACCATGTAGGATCGGCCGAGTTTGGCCCATCCGTCCGCGTCCCCTGGTTCCTTCGCCAGGCGTTCGGCGAGTTTGGCGACCATGCTCTCGATCATCGCCAGACGCCCGGTGTCGGCGGGGACCGGCAATCCGGCCGCGCGCGCGGTCTGTTCCATGCGCATGGCGATATCCCGGCGTCCCGGTGCGTCGGGCGGCAAATCCTCCAACAACGCGACCCATTGCGCCAGCGCGGCTTTCGCGTCGCCGGTCTGGGCTTTTTCCAACGCCAGGTAATACCGCGCCATGGCGTTGCCGGGTTCGCCGCGCAACGCCAGCTCGAAAAATCCCTTGGCCTCCAGCCCCACGGAGCCGCCTTCGCGCATCACCACGATCTCGCCCAGACTGGCGACGGCCTCGACGGAGGGCGAGCCAAGCGCGATGACGCGGCGCCATGCGGTTTCGGCGTCGGCCCAACGCTCCAGCCGGCTGACGGCACGGGCGTATTGCGCCCAACCGGCGGCGTCGTCCGGGTTCTGGCGGACATGCGCGGCCCAACGCGCGGCGGGATCGGCCTCCGGGCCAGACGCGGAGGGCGGGACCGGGAAGCCCAGAAATAAATAGACGCCGACGGACCCGGTGGCGGCGGCGAGGCCGACCAACAGGGCCAGAACGGGGGCTTTTCCAACTTTGTCCGGCGTGGTCTCGGACCGGGCGGCCAGCAGGCGGCGCTGGATTTCCAGGCGTGCGGCACCGGCCTCGGCGCCGGTGAGCAGGCCGCGTTCGATATCGCGTTCGACCTCCCGCAACTGGTCCCGGTACACCGCCCGATCGAAACTGGCTCCGTCCCGGGGTTTTCCCAGACCGCGCAGCAACGGCAGCAGGACCGGCAGCAGCGCGGCGAACGTCAGGGCGGCCAGCAGAAACGCCATCACCCCTGGTCCTCCTGCATCAGATCGGCCAGGCGGCGCTGTTCTTCGGCGGTCAGAGCCGGCTCGGTCACGGCGGCAGCGGGACGGCGCAGCCACAGCAGGGCGCCGCCAAGACCAACCGCCAGCAGGCCGATCGGGCCGAACCAAAGCAGCCAGGTCTCGCGCCGGACCGGCGGGCGCAGCAGCACGAAATCGCCGTACCGGTCGACCACCGCCTGAAACACGGCGGCGTCGTTATCCCCCAACGCCAGGCGCCGGCGCACCAACGCCCGGATGTCGCGGGCGAGTTCCGCGCCGGACTCGTCGATCGACTCGTTCTGGCAAACAAGGCAACGTAAGCCCGCGCCGATCGTCCGCGCCCGCGCCTCCAACGCCGGGTCGGGCAAACGCTCCCCGGGTTCGACCGCATGGGCGGACGCGGCCAGGACCAGCAGCGCGGCGGCCAATAGCGCCCTCATGGCTGGTTGAGTGTTTTTAACAGCGGTAGCAATTCGTTTTCCACCGCCTGTGCGGTCAGGGGCCCCACGAAGCGTTTGCGTATGACACCGTTTTTGTCCAGGACGTAGGTTTCCGGCACGCCGTACACACCGAAATCCAGCCCGGACGAACCGTCGCGATCGACGCCGATCGCGCGGTAGGGATCGCCCAACCGGGTCAAAAACTGCGCGGAGTCCTCCGGTTTGTCCTTGTAAGCGATGGCATACAGGCGGACGCCCGGCGCGCGCGCCAGTTGCATCAGGACGGGATGCTCGACCCGGCAGGGCACGCACCAGGACGCGAAGAAGTTCACGACGGCGGGTTGTCCCGCGAGGTCCGCCTTCGACAACGATTCGCCTTTCAAACCGGGCAGGGCGAAGGGTGGCGCGGGCTTGTCCAGCATCGCGGAGGGCAGGATATGCGGATCGTGGCCGGGCCGGAGCGAGGCCGCGAAATACAAAGCCAGCACCAGAAACAGCATCGCCGGGAGAAGATAGATCAGACGGCGCATGGTCTACTCGCCCGCCACCGCTTGCCGGCCTGGGCCGGCCAGCCGCGCCCGCGCCGCCGCGCCGACCCGCCAGCGCCGGTCGCTGAGGCTGACGACGCCGCCGAAGGCCATGACCAGCGCACCAGCCCAGATCCAGGAGACCATCGGTTTCCAATAGGCGCGGACGGTCCAACGGCCGCTCTCGCCCGCCTCGCCCAACGCCAGATACAGATCGGCGATCGGGGACGAATGGATCGCTGTCACGCCTGTCGTCTGTTTTTGCAGGGGGAAGAACCGGCGTTCCGGGTGCATCTCCCGCCAGAGCACGCCGTCCCTGAAGACGCGGATCGTGGCGTCGTCGGCAGTGTAGTTCGGACCGGCCAGACGTTCGACCTTGTCCAGGCGCAGTTCGTAGCCCGCGATTGTCATGCTGGCGCCGGGTTTCAGGACCTCGATGGCTTCTTTGTCGAAGGCGGAGGCGGCGAACCCGCCGACCGAGATGGCCAGGCCGAGATGGGCGAGGCTCATGCCCCAGGCGGCGCGCGGCAGGCGGATGGCGCGGCGGAACGATTCGGCGAAGGCGATCCGGAACAAGCCGATGCGTTCCGCGAGTTCCGTGGCGACGGCCAGGGCGAGCCACAGGGCGAGGCCAAGACCGAACAGCGCCAGCACCGGCCCGCCATACAGGCGCCAGAACAGGACCAGCACCGCCAATGCGGCGGCCAAGGCCGCGAACCAGAGGCGTTGCAGGGCGGCCCAAACGTCGCCGCGCTTCCAGGCCAGCATCGGTCCAACGCCGACGGCCAGGACCAAAGGCACCATCATCGGCACGAACGTGCGGTTGAAGAACGGGTATCCCACCGACAATTTCGGCCCGCCCACGGCGTCCAGGAACAGCGGGTACAAGGTGCCCAGAAACACCGTCGCGCAGCCGCAGGTGAGCAGGATATTGTTCAGCAGCAGCGCGCCCTCACGCGAAATCGGCGCGAAGACTCCGCCATTTTTCAGCGCCGGCGCGCGGATCGCGTACAGTGTCAGCGACCCGCCGATGGCCACGATCAGCAGGGCCAGAATGAACATCCCGCGGGCGGGATCGGTGGCGAAGGCGTGGACCGACGTCAGCACGCCGGAGCGGACCAGGAATGTGCCGATCAGCGACAGCGAAAATGTCAGGATCGCGAGCAGGATGGTCCAGGATTTCAGCGTATCCCGGCGCTCTACCACGATCGCCGAGTGGATCAGGGCGGTGCCCGCGATCCAGGGCATCAACGAGGCGTTTTCCACCGGATCCCAGAACCACCAGCCGCCCCAGCCAAGTGTGTAATAGGCCCACCATGACCCCATCGCGATGCCGACGGTCAGCGCGCACCACGAGGCCAGAGTCCAGGGCCGCACCCAGCGCGCCCAGGCGGCATCGACCCGGCCTTCCAGAAGGGCGGCGACGGCAAAGGCGAACGCCACTGAGAACCCGACATAACCCAAATAAAGGAAAGGTGGGTGGAACGCGAGGCCAGGGTCTTGCAGCACCGGATTGAGCCCGTTGCCATTTAAGGGCGGCGGGAAGACCCGGAGGAATGGGTTCGACGTGAACAGGATGAACAGCAGGAACCCCACGGCGATCAGGCCTTGTATTGCCAGCACCCGCGCCTGCAACACCGGCGGCAGATTGCCGCTGCACACCGCCACCGCAGCCGCGCAGAACGACAGCATGAAGACCCAGAGGACCATCGAGCCCTCGTGGTTCCCCCAAACGCCGCTGATTTTATACAGCAGCGGTTTGTCGGTGTGGCTGTTCTGGACCACGTTCACGACGGTGAAATCGGAGGTGACGTAGGCGTGCATCAGCGCGACCATCGCCAGCAGGACCAGCAGGAACACGGTGATGGCGGCGGGCCGCGCCACGGCCATCAGGCTCGCATTCCGCCGGGAAGCGCCAATCAGCGACACGATGCCCTGCGTCAGCGAGACGAAGAGCGCGAGAATCAGCGCGAAGTGCCCAAGTTCGACGATCATGGCGCCGCTATACACGGAAGGGGCGGGGTGTGTCTGACCGTCGGGCGAAGGCAGGAAAGCATTGGGTCAGGCCGCCCGCCGCCGCTCCGCCGGTAATATCCGGATCAAGGCCTCGGTCAGCGCGTCCATCATCTCATCGGTGTGCAGCGGACCCGGGGTGAAACGCAGGCGCTCTTCCCCGCGGGGGACGGTCGGATAGTTGATGGGCGTCGCGTACATCGAGAACTCGGTCAGCAGGCGCTGGCTGATTTCGGTACACAATGCTGCCTCGCCCACATGCAGCGGAACGATGTGGCTGGCGGACACGATGCGTGGCA
>JAYWAX010000705.1:0-2877 GCA_043782125.1 Acetobacteraceae bacterium
CACGACTTTGTATCATCGCGAAAGTCGTGGATGGCCGGCCTCCGCCGACCATGACGGTTGTGGCCGCCGGAGAGTCAATGGTTAGGTCAGTTGGTATTAATCGCCGGGCTCCTCCGCCCGCGGCAAATCCAGCACCGCGCGCAGGCCCGGGCTGGCGTCCTCCAACCGCAAATGGCCGCCATGCAGAAACGCCACCGCCTGCACCAGCGCCAACCCCAGGCCCGAACCCGGCGTCCCGCGCGCGCCATCGCCCCGGTAAAACCGCTCTGTCGCCTTCCCTCGGTCCACGTCCGGAATACCCGGCCCCCGGTCCTCGACCACGATCCAGGTCCGCCGCCCGCGCGCTTCTGCGGTGAAACGCACGGTGCCCAGATCTGGGGAGAACTTGACGGCGTTGTCGACGAGATTGGCGACCGCCTGCTGGATCAACGCCCCGTCCCCGTCGATTTCCAGCCGCCTGGGCAGCGTCACCGCCAGGGTCACGCCTTTTTCCTCCGCCACCGCGCCGTACAGGTCCGCGACCGATTCCAGCGCGGTTACGATGTCCATCCGCTTGAACGACGCGCGGCGCGACCCGGCCTCGATCTCCGCGATCCGCAGCAAGGCCTGAAACACCGTGACAATGCCGTCCAGATCGACCGTCGCCCGATCGATCGCGGCATGCAGGTCGGCGGCGCTTTCCGCGGTGCGCCCTGCTTCCTCCAGCCGGGCGCGGGCGCGAGTGATCGGTGTGCGTAAGTCATGCGCGATGGCGTTGGAGACCTGGCGCACGCCATCCATCAACCGCCCGATGCGGTCGAGCATGTCGTTGATGACCTCGGCCAACTGGTCGAACTCGTCGCCGCGGCCAGAGACCTTGATCCGCTGCGTAAAGTCGCCACTCGCGATCGCGGCGGCCGTGGCGGACACATTGGCGACGGTGCGGCGAAACAGGCTGCGGACGAGAATCGCGCCCGCCGTCGCCATTGCCAGCACGATCGCGATGGCCCAGATCAACGCGTCCGTGAGCAGATTGCCAAGTTGCACCCGCACCTGAACGTCGCGGCCCACCAACAAATGAAAATCGTCCGGCAATTCGTACCGGTACACCAGCGCCAAAGACCGCATGCCGGTTTTGCGGACCTGGAACTGGCGCCACTCGCCCGCTTTGTCGGCGACAGAGGGCCAGGTATCCAGATTGCCGGCGATCCGGTTCATCAATGGATCGACCAGTAAATAAATCGCGTCGTCATCGACATTGGCGGCCAGGCGGTCCTCGATGGTGCCAACCAAACCGGCGATTCCGCCCTCGTCGAACCGCTCGATCAGACCCTGCGCGTCGGCCCGGATGGCGGAGGCCGTCTGCCGGTCCAATAACCCGGCGGTGAACCACCACAGAAACGACGCCAGCGCGGCGGCGCTGATGGTCAATAAAACCGCATAAATCAAGCCAAACCGAAACCCGGCGGAGCGGAAGAGGCCCGAGGGGATCATAGTTGGAGGTCCCGGGGCTCTGCCCAAAATGCGTCAGGATAACGCCGCCCGCCGAGAAAATCCGCTCCCCCCCCGTCATGGCACGGCTCGACCGGGCCATCGGTCGCGGCACGCCGCGCGCCATGAAACCCGATAAAGTGCCGCTCCCGATGGTCCGGTCGAGCCGGACCATGACGAATGCACAATGGCTCTATCGCGAGAATTTCCTCCCCCGGCACCTTATCCTGGGGCTCTGCCCCGGGGCCTCCCACGATAACCCCCTCAGCTCGCCGCTTCGGCGCGGAGCATGTAGCCGGCGTAGCGAACGGTTTGGATCAGCGGGATTGGGAAGGGTTTGTCCACTTTCTGGCGCAGGCGGGAAATATGGACATCGATGACGTTCGTCTGCGGGTCGAAGTGGTAGTCCCAGACGCCTTCCAGCAGCATGGTGCGGGTGACGACCTGCCCGGCGTGGCGCATCAAATACTCCAGCAGCCGGAACTCGCGTGGTTGCAGGTCGATTTTTTGGTTGGCGCGTTTGACCTGGCGCGACAGGAGATCGAGCTCCAGGTCTTCGACGATCAGTTTGGTTTGGGTGGCCTCGGCCTTGCCGCGCCGGTGCAGAGCTTCGACGCGGGCGAGGAGTTCGGCGAAGGCGAAGGGTTTGGTGAGATAGTCGTCGCCGCCGGCTTTCAGGCCTTTGACGCGTTCGTCGACATCGGCGAGGGCGGAGAGGATCATCACCGGCACGGCGTTTTTTTGCCCGCGCAGGGTTTCCAGGATTTTCAGCCCGTCGATGCCGCCGGGCAGCATGCGGTCGAGGATGACAGCGTCGAAATTTTCGCTGGCGGCCATGAACAGGCCGTCGCGGCCGTTATCGGCGTGCTCCACGATGTGGCCGGTTTCCTTCAGACCGCGGACGACGAAGCCGGCCACGTCTTTGTCGTCTTCAACCACGAGAATACGCATTGTTCGACTCCGTTACTCGGTTCGTGCGATTGGCCGTTGGCCCACCGTTATTTTGTTTGCGCATTGGGCCGTTGGCCCACCACGACGGCGACGTCCAATGTCTGACCCTCGCGGCGCAGGGTCACGCGGGTCCGGTTGCCGGGCACAACGATGGCCACCGCCCGGATCAGGTCGCGGGCGCTGGCGACGGCGGTGCCGTCGACGGCCAGCACGAGGTCCCCGGTCCGCATGCCCGCGCTGGCCGCTGGTCCCGTGGGCTCAAGGCCGGACAGGGTGGCCCCGCCATCCGTATCCGCGACGGAAACGCCCAACCAGCCGCGGACGATCATGCCTTTGGCGATCAATTGGCGGACAACGGGGGCGGCGGAATCGCTGGGGATGGCGAACCCGATGCCAACCGAGGCCCCCGTGGGCGATACGATGACGGCGCTGACTCCGATCACCTGCCCGGCCATG
>JAYWAX010000706.1:0-2876 GCA_043782125.1 Acetobacteraceae bacterium
GTCGTGTCGGCGCAGGACGGGCATTCCAGCCCATGCGCCCGCCACACGATCCGTCCGTTACGGTCCTGCACGCTGTCGATCAGCGTCGGCACGACTTCCTTGCCCAGTACCGCGAGGCCCGCATACGCGCCCGCTTCCCGCATCACCGTGGTTTCCACGGAGCCCAGAGCGGCGGAGTAGACGTGGGGCAGGTTATCGTGGAAGTGGAATGCGGCCGCCGTCTTGGCGATCGCCGCCATCCCGACCTTCTGCGCGAGACGCGCGGTTGGCACGTTCATGGAGAACTGCAGCGCCGTCCGCATTGGCACGGGACCGCTGAACTTGCCATTGGAATTCGACGGCTCCCAGACCTCCGCGCCCGTCACAATCTGCAACTCGGAGTTGGAGATCATCGCGTTCGGCGAAATGCCGGCCTGCAGGGCGGTCAGATAGACCATGGGCTTGAAGCTGGAGCCCGGCTGACGTTGCGCCTGCGTGACCCTGTTGAACTGGCTCTGTTCGAAGCTGAACCCGCCGACCATCGCCAGAACACGGCCAGTGATGGGATCGACGCAGACCATCGCGCCTTGCACCGCAGGGATCTGGCGCAAAGTGACCCGGGTCAGACCGGAGGCGGGTGGTTTTGGCGCGGAATCGACGGCCGGGATTGCGGGCGCCCCGGCCTTCGGCACAGCTTCCTCGCGGGCTTCGATCATAACGACGTCGCCCACCTGCATCACGTCGGCGATCCGGCGCGGCACGGCGCCAAGGGCGTCGTTGCGCAGGGGACGCGCCCAGGTGATATCGGACAGGGAGATGGCGCCAAGACTGGGGGTGGGGGTCACGCCGCGGACGCCGAGGCCCGTCAACCAGCCGACTCGCGCCTCGGTTTCCGTGGTGTTCAGCACCACCGCGAGCCGCCACGTCGGCAACATGCCGGGCGTGCGCTTCACCGCCGCGAGCAGTTGCGTCCAGTCGCGATCCGGGCCGGTGGGATTATCGATATGGGTGGCTGGGCCGCGCCAGCCGCCCATCTTGCGATCGTAGGCCAGCAGCCCGTTACGCAGCGCGCGGTCGGCGGCGGCCTGCAGGACCGGATCGAGGCTGGTACGCACGGACAACCCGCCCTGGGTCGTCGCTTCCTGCCCGAACAGCCCGATCAATTGGCGGCGCACTTCCTCGGCGAACCAATCGGCGTCGGACACGACCTGCGTGCGCTTGAAAGCCGTGGGCACGATGGGTTCCTGCTTCGCCTGTGCTGCCTGCTCGGGCGTGATCGCGCGGTCTTCGGTCATCCGGTCCAGCACCCAGTCGCGGCGGGTCCGCGCGGCCTCGGGATGCTTAAACGGATTGTAGTTGTTCGGCGCTTTCGGCAGCACCGCAAGAAAAGCCGCCTCCGAAATCGTCAGTTCGTCCAACGGCTTGTTGAAATAGGTCTCGGACGCGGAGGCAACACCATAAGCGCTGAGACCCAGGTAGATTTCGTTCAGATAGAGTTCGAGTATCTGGTTTTTCGACAGCGATTTTTCCATGCGGAAGGCCAGGATCGCCTCCTTCGCCTTGCGCGCGAAGGTCATCTGGTTGTCCAGCAGCATGTTCTTGGCGACCTGCTGGGTGATCGTGGATGCCCCGGCGGGCCGTTTGCCGCGGTCGCGCTGGGTCAGGTTAGACAAGGACGCCCGCACGATCGCCAAAGGATCGACACCTTTATGGGCGTAGAAATTTCGGTCCTCGGCCGACAGGAAAGCCAGCCGGACGATATCCGGCATCGCGCCGATGGGCACGAAAATCCGCCGCTCCGTCGCCAGATCGGCCAATAGTTTGCCATCGTTGGCGTAGACCCGGCTCATGACCGGCGGCTGATAACCGCGCAGGCCATCGACGTCGGGCAGACCCTCGGCGAAATGTTCGTAAACCATCCACGCGCCGGTGGCGGCCGCGACGCCGGCGACCAGCAGCAATCCCATCAGCGCGCCCAGAAGGCCACGCAGGGCGGGAAAGCTCCAATGCGAGCGGCGCGGCTTGCGCCGGCGGCGCTTGGGCTTCGGTGGCGGCGGGGCGGCTGGCTCCGGCGCGGCTTCGCGCTCCGGGGGGGCCAGGGGCTCTCCGGCTCTCAAAGGTTCGTCCATCGCCCCCAGATATGGGAATTCGGCGCGCGAGGGAACAGGTAAGGAATCGCGTCAAGCGGGTGGTGGAGAAAAAGTTGCCGCGACATCCCGGCGCATCGTGTTTCCAGGGACCGCGCGGTTCGTGTTACCGTCGTCATTCCGCGCCGCTTCACCGGCGGACGGCAACCGGGACAGATCGCATGGGCATCCACATTCCTTTCGACAATTCGTACGCCCGTCTGCCGCCGCGGTTCCACGCCCGCCTGGACCCGACGCCGGTCGCGGCCCCCCGCCTGGTGCGGATCAACACCGAACTGGCCGAACGCCTCGGACTCGACGCGGCGATGCTGTCGGGACCCGAGGGCGTTCGTATGCTGGCCGGCAATCTGGTCCCCGACGGCGCCAGCCCCCTCGCCGCCGCCTATGCCGGGCATCAGTTCGGCAACTTCGTCCCCCAACTGGGCGATGGCCGCGCGATCCTTCTGGGCGAGGTGGTGACCCCCGCCGGGGAACGCCGCGACATCCAGTTGAAAGGCGCCGGTCCGACCCCCTGGTCGCGCGGCGGCGATGGCCGCGCCGGCGTCGGCCCCGTGCTGCGCGAATATTTGGTCAGCGAGGCGATGGCCGCGCTTGGCGTGCCCACCACCCGCGCGCTGGCCGCGGTGACCAGCGGTCAGGCCGTGATGCGCGAAACCGCCCTGCCTGGCGCCGTGCTGACCCGTGTCGCCGCCAGCCATATCCGCGTCGGCACCTTCCAGTATTTCGCGGCGCGCCAGGATACCGGCGCGG
>JAYWAX010000707.1:0-2873 GCA_043782125.1 Acetobacteraceae bacterium
GGTGAAGGACGCTGGACGATCGAGGCGGCGATCGAGGAAGCCGTGCCCGTCGATGTTCTGGCGGCGTCGTTGTTCACGCGCTTCCGGTCTCGCCAGGAGCACACTTTCGCGGAGAAAGTCCTGTCCGCCATGAGGCTGGGCTTTGGCGGGCATGTCGAGGCGCCGAAGAAGGAATGATCGTCGTTCTGATGGGCGTGTCAGGTTGCGGGAAATCCACGATCGCTCGCGCCCTGGCCGCGGCGGAAGGGTGGACCGTGCTGGAGGGGGATACGTTTCACACCCCGGCGAACGTCTCGAAAATGGCGGCGGGTCTGCCGTTGACCGACGAAGATCGCTGGCCCTGGCTGCGGGCGATCGCGGCGGCACTGACGGTGGGCGGGTCCGCGGTGGTCGCGTGCTCGGCATTGAAACGGGCGTATCGGGATATTCTGTTGGGCGGGCGGTCCGATGCGCGGCTGGTGTATCTGAAGGGATCGAAGGCGTTGATCGCGGAACGGTTGCGGTCGCGAAAGGGGCATTTCATGCCGCCGGCGCTGTTGGACAGTCAGTTCGCCACGTTGGAAGAACCAGGCCCGGATGAAAATCCGATCGTCGTTGAAATCGGCGGTGCACCGGACGAGATCGTCGGCACCATCAGGGAGAAACTGAGATGACTGGAACGTTCGCGGTTTATCCAAGCCTGCGCGGCAGGACAGTGTTCGTAACCGGTGGTGCCAGCGGCGTCGGCGCGGCAGAAGTCACGCACTTCGTGGAACAGGGCGCGAAGGTGGCCTTCGTCGATATCGCCGATGAAGCCGGGGTGGCCTTGGCGGCACGGCTGCGCGACGCGGGTTGCCCGGAACCGTTTTATCAGCATTGCGACGTGCGCGATATCGCCGCGTTACAGGTCTCGATCCAAACAGCGGGCGAGAAACTCGGTCCGATCACCGTGCTGGTCAATAACGCGGCGAACGATCAGCGGCATAAATGGGAAGATGTGACAGTCGAATATTGGGATGAAAGGCTGGCGACCAATTTGCGGCATCAGTTTTTCGCGTTACAGGCGGTGGTGCCGATGATGCGTCAGGCCGGTGGCGGGTCGATCGTGAACTTTGGATCCATTTCGTGGCACACGAACGGCGGCGGCATGCCCGCCTACACCACCGCCAAAGCGGCGGTCGAGGGGCTGACGAAGGGCATGGCGCGCGATCTTGGTCCCGATAAAATCCGGGTGAACACGGTCATTCCGGGCTGGGTCATGACTCAGCGCCAGATCGATCTGTGGCTGACCCCGGAGGCGGAGGTCAATCTGATGAACCTTCAGTGCTTGAAGGAGAAGGTTTATCCGGACGATCTCGCGCGGATGGTACTGTGGCTGGCGTCGGACGACAGCCGGATGTGCACCAGCCAGTTGTGGGTGGTCGATGGCGGGCGGATGTAACCCTCCGCCACCCGCCATGACCTTGAATTTTTGGAGCGGCACCGCTCTCTACCACCCCACCGGAATAAGGTCGGGGCCAACCCGGTTACCGACCTCGACGCCGGCATCGTGAACATAATGCCCGGCGTACCAAAGGACGACGTCAGTATCGGTCACGGATTCCGGCGGTGACATAAAACGCTCCAGATGCGCGCCCGTGACATTCGGATCGGTGGAAAAGCCCTGCCCATCGTCGATTTCTCCGGGATGGTATCGCAACACCCAAAGGTCGCCGACCCCATACGGCGTTGGGGTGCCGTCGTGCGGGCCCGGCACGACCATGTATGCCTCGCCACTCGCGGTGTTGCGGACCCGCCATTTCCGTTTATGCGCCGCATCCCGCGGACGCCGGATTTCGAACTGCTTCGTATGCCAGTTATTATTGGCCACGATCGGCGGATCGTTAAACTCCTCGACAACATTGTGGCCCGGTGTACGAATATCGAAGTCCAGCCGCCAATAAACATGGTGCGTGTGAATGTTGCATGTGCATCGATTTTCTGTCCCGGCGAAACCGAAACGTGGGCGGATCGTCCCATTCGCATGCAGCCGCCACTCGGTGATGTAACGATACCAGCCAGCCTGCATCTCGCTGACCAACACCACCTCCGCGCCGTCCACATAGATCGCCACCCCCGCGAAGTTTCCGGCATCGGTGCCATTGTCGATGATCGTCCGCGCCGGCTGAGGGCACAAGACGAAACCAGGGGCGACCGGCGCGCCGTTCGCCTCGAACGGGGTTTCCGAGTTTTGCCAGTCACGATACGTCGGGCCGCAACCGATCGCGCGCCCTTCCGCCCCATATTCGACGTTCAGAATGGGGACATGGGCATGGTAAAGAACGCGCTTGCCACGGTAATCGACATATTTCAGTTCTATACCGGAACCATTTGTTCCCGACGACGCCCCGGGGCGGACCGCGAGGAACCGCCACAACGTTTGGTTGCCACTGGTCACGGTGATCCAGCACTGACCGCTGAGGCCGCCGCGCGCGACATAGGGATCCCGGCCGGGAGGCGGTTCGCAGACATGGGACCCCGCGTGTACGACCCCGTCGATCGCCTCCCGGATCACGCGCCGGTCGAACATACTGACAGCCACGAGTTCGTGGAATGGTTCGTCCTGACGGGTCGAGCGAAGGCCCACGGTCAAGGTGCGTTCGACCCGTCCATCAGGCAACAGCCGGTCGACGAACGGCGGCATTGGCCGGAATATCGAGATTTCCCCACTCGCCAGCCGTGCGCGGAGGTCCCGCTCGCGCCCGACAATGGCGACCGCCTCAGCGAACTCCAGGCCATCCGGAAGCGGCTGATGTCCAAGTATTCGCACATCCAGGGTTCCTGGCACACCTGGCTCCAACGCGTGCAAAGATCCACGAATTTCGAGCACGCGGTTTTCCGCGTAGTCGTAGATC
>JAYWAX010000708.1:0-2870 GCA_043782125.1 Acetobacteraceae bacterium
CCGAACAGGGAGATCGTGCGGATGGCGGTGACATGCGGGATGCCGGCCATCTGCACCTCGATCGGGATGGTGATGTAACGCTCGATCTCCTCGGCCGACTGGCCGCTGCTTTGCACGATGATGTCCACCAGCGGCGGCACCGGATCGGGATAGGCCTCGATGTTCAGCTTCAGGAAGCCGACGGCGCCGCCGATGAACACCGCCAGCATCGCCACCACGACCAGGGTCCGCTGGCGGAGCGAGGCGAGAATGAGTGCTGTCATGGTTCCGGTCTCAGTCGCCGGTCGCGGCGCGGTCGATGAACACCGCTCCGGCGGTGACGATCTGCTCGCCCGTTTTCAGGCCCTGAGTGACCTCGATCAGCCCGTCATGCGCGCGGCCCAGGATGATCTGGCGGATTTCCAGGGTTTTGGCGGCGGGATCGGCCACCCAGACATGGGCGCTGTCGGCCTCATGCACCACCGCGACATCGGGCACGGCGGGCGCGCGGACGTCGGGGCCGAGGATGATACGGAAGCGGGCGAGCATGTCGGGTTTCAGCAACCCGTCCGGATTGTCCACCTCGGCGCGCACCGGCAGGCGATGCGTGACCGGGTCGATGGCGCCCGAGACATACAACAGCCGTGCCTGGAAGGGTTTGCCCGGAAAGGCCAGCACGGCGACCGTCACCGGATTGCCCTTGCGCGTCTTCGGCGCGTCTTCCTCGCGCACGTTGGCGACCAGCCAGAGCCTCGAGAGGTCGCCGATCAGGAACACCGGATTGGAGGCCCCCGAGGAGGCGCTGACGATGTTCTGTCCCAGGCTGACCTGGCGCTGCACCACCGTGCCGCCGATGGGCGCGCGCACGATCGTCTCCGCGTCCAGGCGGGGTATGTCCGAGGTGGCCTCGATCTGGGCGATTTCCGCTTCGGTCTTGCCCAGAATGCGCAGACGATTGCGCACGGTGGCGAGTGCTATGGAGGTGGTACTGACCGCGCCTTGCGCCGTCGCGAGGTCGAGTTGCGCCTGCTGCCAGTCCTTCAGCGCCGCGCCCTGCGCCTGGTACAGGGTGTGCTGGCGCTGTTCGTTGGTGGTGGCCAGAGCCAGTTGCGCCTTCGCCGTGCGCAACGCCGCCCCGCCCGCGATCAGGTCGTTCTGCGCCTGCGCCAGTTCGCTGGCCTGTATGGCGAACAAGGGATCGCCCTTGGCCACCAGATCGCCGGCATGGGCGATCAGGCGGGTGATATGGCCGGAAAACGGCGAGAACACCGGCGTCACCAGATCGTCGTCCAGCGCGATCCGGCCATCGGTCTCGATGGCGTCCTGAAACACCGCTTCTCCGACCGGCACCACCTTGAGCGTGGCCCATTGCCGGTCGGTCACCTTGAAGGCCTGACCGGTGTTGGTGGCGGACTGGGCCGCGGCCGGCGTTTCCTCCGGCACCGCGAGTCCGGCCAAGCGCCGCACGGCGTCCCGCCCGAAAACACCCGTGAACAACAGCGCCCCGACGAACAGCAGCAGGGTCAGTTGCACGGCCCAGGGCAGGCCGCGGCGGGCGGGCGCGGGGGACAGGGCGGAGGCCTGTAGCTCGGGGTTGGGCGTTTGTTGATCCATGATGACCCTTAACTCATGCTCCGCCCGCGCGGTCCGGCCGCCCCATGGCCTGAATTGTTCGAACGACACAGGCCTTCAACCGTTTCGGGCTTTATCCGGGCCGGTCTTTGGTCAGGGTCCAAGCTTATACGGGGTGGGAACCTTCACGGGAACGGGCATGTAGCGGGAGGAGCATACCATGGCCTCAGATATGGTTTTTATCAAATCTGCACCCGGACCCGTAGCCCGAAGACATGCACCGGTCCACGGCCGGTGTTGTAGGCGGGATGGTTCAGAAGCTGGTAATCCACTGTCACGTTCAGCCATTTCACGATGGAGGCATTGTAATATGTCTCGAAAATCTGCTCTGCTCCCGCGCTGGCCGGCTGACCGGCCCCATCCCCGATCAGTACTCCCAATCCACCCGCGCGCAGGAAATTAAGACGATCCCGTGAAATTTCATTGACCACGAAACCGGCCGCCACGACATCGTTCGGCCTGTTCCAGCGTTTGCCCTGTAAGGACAGCCCGACGGCGGCGGAACGGTCGATGTCCGTGAAATCGAAGGTCTCGTACCGTCCGTCCGAGGAACTCAGCCGCGCGAACATCCCGAGATCGTCGGTCAGGGATTGTTCGACGTTGATGGCGGCGCCAAACCGGGTTTTCAGGTGCCGGAGCGAGGCCATCGAAGGGGCGACGCCCGTGGCGGCGGCCTGCCGGGTGAAGTCGCTCAGCCGCAGCATCAGGGCGCGGTTGGCGTAGAACAGTATTTTCACCTTGCCCGGTTGGCCAAGGATCGTGTGCCGCTCCTCGGCCTCCAACACCCCCTCGACCTGCTGACCGGGCCGTCCGTCGAGGTATTTGGAATTGGGCGTCACCGAAAGATCGAACAGGCCCGCGCGCAGGGTCCACCAGTCCTGATACCACTCGACCGCCGCGCCATAGGTATAGCCCCAGGAGTCGGCGGCGTAATCGAAGGCCCCGCTTTCGATGAAAGCCCAGTTCAGGAAATCGACGCGCGGGTCATGGGCGTATTTGTTGACGTCGAAAATGTCGGGTCCGCTGAACTTGCCAAGGGTGAACACCAGCCGGTTGGCGGTTTGCGCGCCACCCAGCACGTTCATGTCAGGCTCGACCTTCTGCGTCTCTCCGCCAAGGTTGATGGTCTGGCGGAAGAACCCGCGGGGGATACGCACATAGGGGTATTTTTCCCCCACCTTATAGGCCTCGCCATTGACATAACCCGCCGCCCCGGTGGTGTTTTGCAGGCCGAAGCCCTGATCCACCTCGGGGTTGAG
>JAYWAX010000709.1:0-2867 GCA_043782125.1 Acetobacteraceae bacterium
GCCATGAGTGTCATGTCCGATCGCTGGATTCGCCGGATGGCGGAAACACAGCGCATGATCGAGCCCTTCGAGGAGGGCCACAAGCGCGACGGCGTCATCAGCTATGGCCTGTCGAGTTACGGCTATGACGCGCGGATCGCCGACGAGTTCAAGATTTTCACCAATATCGACTCGGCGGTGATCGATCCGAAGAATTTTTCTCCGGCGAGCTTTGTCGATCGCAAGACCGCCACCTGCATCATCCCCCCCAACAGTTTCGCCCTGGGCCATACTGTCGAGTATTTCCGGATACCGCGTGACGTTTTGGTGATTTGTCTGGGCAAGTCGACTTATGCCCGCTGCGGAATCATCGTGAATGTCACGCCGCTGGAGCCGGAATGGGAGGGCCAGGTGACGATCGAAATCAGCAATACCACGCCGTTACCCGCGCGAATCTATGCGCATGAGGGTATTTGTCAGTTCCTCTTTCTGCAGGGGAATGAGCCGTGCGAGATCAGTTACGCCGCGAAATCCGGTAAATATATGGGGCAGCGCGGCACCGCGTTGCCAAGGATGTAGGTAAAATGGACCGAATTCGTATCCGCGGCGGACGGCCTTTGTCGGGCGAAATCCAGATCGGCGGTGCCAAGAATGCGGCGCTGCCACTGATGGCCGCCGGATTGCTGACCGATGACCGGGTGGTGCTGTCCAACGTTCCAAAGCTGGCGGACATTCAGACCATGACGGCGCTGCTGGCCCAACATGGGCTGGCGGTGGACGCGGTGGGGAATGAGGGGCGGGTGCTGTCGATCGGCGGCCCGATTACCAACACGGAAGCGCCGTACGATATCGTCCGCAAGATGCGTGCCTCGGTGTTGGTGCTTGGCCCCCTGCTGGCGCGGGTGCGGGAAGCGCGGGTGTCGCTGCCCGGCGGATGCTCGATTGGCACGCGTCCCGTCGATTTGCATCTGACGGGGCTGGAACAACTGGGCGCCGTCTTCGATCTGGAGGGCGGATATATTCACGGCCGGGTCTCTGGGCGTTTGCGCGGCGCGAAGATCGTGTTTCCCTTCGTCTCCGTCGGCGCGACCGAGCAATTGATGATGGCGGCGGCGCTGGCGGACGGGCGGACGGTGCTGGCCAACGCGGCGCGGGAACCGGAAATTGCCGACCTGGCGCACTGCCTGGTGGCGATGGGCGCGCGTATCCAGGGGATTGGCACCGCGCAGTTGACGATCGACGGGGTGGAACGCCTGCACGGCGCGTCGCACGCGATCATCCCGGATCGGATCGAGACGGGAAGTTATGCCTGTGCCGCCGCGATTTCTGGCGGGTCGGTGTTCCTGCGCGATGCGCGGCTGGAGCATCTGGGCGCGACGGTGCGCATCCTGCGGGAAGCGGGCGTCGATATCGCCGAACGGCCGGATGGCCTGATGGTGAAGCGGTTGAACGGGCTGCATGGCGCGGACGCGATGACCGAACCTTATCCGGGGTTTCCGACGGACATGCAGGCACAGTTCATGGCGCTGATGTCGGTGGCCGAGGGCGCGTCGATGGTCACCGAAACCATCTTTGAAAACCGCTTCATGCATGTCCCCGAGTTAAACCGGATGGGCGCGCGGATCAATGTTCACGGGTCCTCGGCGATCGTGCGGGGGGTGGCGTCGTTGCAAGGCGCGCCGGTGATGGCGACCGATCTGCGGGCGTCGCTGTCGCTGATTCTGGCGGGACTGGGCGCGAAGGGCGAGACGATCGTGAACCGGGTCTATCACCTCGATCGCGGGTATGAGGCGGTGGAGCGGAAGCTCGCAGCTTGCGGGGCGGATATCGAGCGGATTGGGGGGTAGGGGCGGCTGTTCCGCTTGACGGGCAGCCGCGCGCGAACCAAATTCTGACCAATCTTGGTCGGGATGCTGCCGATGGTTACCGTCAACCTCTACGACGCGAAGACCCATCTCTCTAAGCTGGTCGAGCGCGCCGCTGCTGGTGAGGAAATCGCGATCGCCAAAGCGGGCCGTCCCTTGGCGCGGCTGATGCCGCTCGCGCGCCGCGCCGGTCCTCGGCCGTTGGGGTTGCTGGCCGGGTAGGTTGTTGCCGGTCCGGATTTCGACGATCCGTTGCCCGCCGATGTGTTGGCCGCGTTCGAGAGGAAGTGCGGCTGAACCTTCTGCTGGATACGCATTTCTTCATCTGGGCTGTGTCATCGCCGGCACGGATGGGGGAGGCCGTCGCGGGACGCGGTCGCGTCCGCCGAAAACCTGGTTTTTGTGAGTAGCGCGACGGTCTGGGAGATCGCGAACGAACGCGCCTCTGGGCGGTTGATCTTTCCGATCGACCGGTTCGGCGATCTCGCGTTACGAATGGGGTTCGAGGTGCTGACGATCTTGCCGGCCCATGCTGTCGTCGCGGGGGCCTTGCCACGACACCATGGCGATCCGTTCGACCGGATGCCGATCGCCCAGGCGATGGTCGAGGATTTGATGTTGGTGTCGGTCGATGCGGTGGTGGGGCGTTACGATGTCCGGGTGTTTTCGGCGGAGACGCAGTGAGGGCGGGCTGGGCGGCATGTCCCGCGCGGATCGACGGCGGCTGGTGACGGAGACGCGGTTACGTCATGCGATCTTGTTGAGCGAGTGGAGGACGATTCATGGCGGATGACGCGGACCTGGCGCTCGAAGCCGCGGAAACGCGAGGACGGGCCAACGCCGCGACCGAACCGCGCGCATTGACGGCGCGTTACGATCGGGCCAGCGGCCGTATCCTTGTGGAACTGGACAATGATTGCACTTTCGCGTTTCCCGCGCGGCGGGCGCAGGGGTTGGAGGCGGCGTCGGACGCGGACCTCGCCAAGGTGGAACTGTTGGGGAATGGTTATGGTCTGCATTGGG
>JAYWAX010000710.1:0-21228 GCA_043782125.1 Acetobacteraceae bacterium
TCGCTGTCGGGCAGCCAGACGATGTCGGTGACACCGTTCGCCTTCATCTGCCGCATCACCGTTTCCGGGCTCAGCGCCGCCGCTTCGGTCATGGAATCCCCTCCTCTGGCCCTCACGGCCCCCGTCAGTTAACATCGGGCATCGGCTCAAGGGAAGGAGACCACGGTCATGAGCATGACGTTCAAAGCGGGTGACGCCACAATTCACCGAATCATCGAGATGGAATGCGGGTTCACCCCCGCGCTGGAGTTCCTGCCGAATCTGACGAAGCAACAACTGGACGAAAATCGGTCCTGGCTGGCGCCATCGGCGTTGGACAAGGACGACAATCTGGTGCTCTGCTTCCAGTCTTATGTCGTGCAAATCGGCGGCAAGAACATCCTGGTCGATAGTTGTATCGGCAATGACAAGGAACGTTCGGCGCGGCCGCTGTGGAACAAGAAGAAAGACGACGCCTTTATGAAAGGCCTCGCCGCTGCGAAGCTGACGCCGAACGACATCGACTTCGTGATGTGTACGCATCTTCATGTCGATCATATCGGCTGGAACACAAAGCTGGAAAATGGCCGCTGGGTGCCGACGTTTCCGAAAGCACGTTATTTGTTTTCGAAGACCGAGCTGGATTACTGGGTCGAGGAAAACAAGAAGACACCGCTTGTACAAATCCAGGACAGCGTGATTCCGATCGTCGAGGCGAAGGCCTGCGATCTCGTGACCAGCGATTACAGTTTAAACGATCTGGTCACGTTGATCCCGACTCCCGGCCATACGATCGACCATTACGCGGTGACGATCGGCAAAGGCGGTAAGGACGCGGTGTTCACGGGCGATCTGATCCATACGCCTTTGCAGGCGCGGTATCCCGAACTGACCATGCGCGTCGATTACGATCCGGCGCAGGGCGCCGCATCGCGCCGGACATTCCTGGAGACGTATTGCGACACCAGCACGTTGTGCTGCTTCGCGCATTTCCCGTCGCCGTCGAAAGGCTATGTGAAGCGTTGGGGCGACGGGTTCAAGTGCGACTACGTTAGCTGATCGCGGCGTCGACCGCCTGACCCAGCCGGTCGACGATTTCGTCGATTTGGACGGCGGTGACGATGTATGGCGGGGCGATTATATAATGATCTCCCCGTTTTCCGTCGATGGTGCCGCCCATGGGATAACCGGACAGACCGCGCGCGAAGGCTTCCCGCTTCACTTTTTCGTTGATTTTCAACGCGGGATCGAAGGGGGCTTTGGTGCCTCGGTCCGCGACGAACTCGATCGCCCAGAACAGGCCGCGTCCTCTGATATCGCCGATATGGCGATGGTTGCCGAAACGGTCGATCAGCGCGGCCTCCAGACGAGTGCCCATGGTACGGACGTTTTCAAGCAATTCGTCGTCGCGGATGACCTGTTGCACGGCCAGGGCCGCCGCGCAGGCGACCGGATGGGCCTGGTAGGTTTGGCCGTGAAGGAAGCCACCGGTGCCGTTGGCCAAAGCCTGAACGATATGTTCTGCTATCAGAATGCCGCCGATGGGCTGGTAGCCGCCACCGAGACCTTTGGCGATCACCTGAATGTCTGGCGTTATGCCTTCCTGTTCCCAGGCGTGCATGGTGCCGGTGCGGCCCATGCCGCACATGACCTCGTCGAGAATCAACAACGCGCCGTGCCGGTCGCAGATTTCTCTGACGCGCTTAAAATAGCCGGGAACAGCGGTCACGCAGCCCGTGGTGGCGCCGACGACCGGTTCGGCGAGGAAGGCGGTGACCGTTTCCGGGCCGACGCGTTGAAATTCGGCTTCAAGCTCCGCCGACAACCGTTCCAGATAGGCATCGTCTGTTTCCCCGCCGATTTTGAATCGGTATGAAAAACACGGGGACACGAGACTATGCGCCTGGCTCAGCATGGGTTCGTAATATTCGCGGCGCATCGCGTTTCCGCCCGCGGCCAAGGCGCCCAATGTCGTGCCGTGATACGACTGCCGCCGCGCGATCGTCCGGACACGACTGGGCTTGCCGATTTCCAGGAAGTACTGGCGGGCAAGTTTCAGTGCGGCCTCGTTGCCCTCGGAACCGGAGGAGCAGAACCAGGCGCGTGTAAGCCCGCCGGGCTCGTGTCCGACCAGGATGTCCGCGAGGTCTTCTGCGGGTTGGTTGGAAAACGTTCCGGTGTGGGCATAGGCCATGGTGGCGGCCTGGTGCGCGATGGCCTCCGCCACGCGGCGGTTGCCATGGCCGATGGCCGCGACCGCAGCGCCGCCGGACGCGTCGATTATGGCGCGGCCGCCCGCCGTATGGAGGTAAATCCCCTCGCCGCGGACAGCGACGGGGGGAATGGCGCCGGAGCGGTGGAGAACGCGGCTCATGCCGGGGTCAGATGCCTGATCCGGGGGGCGACATCCTGTGCCAGCAGCCGCAACGAATTATGCCAGACATCGGGATTGTCGGCGTAATCGAACCCGAACACGAGCAATCCGCCAAAGCCTCCGACATCGTTGTAAACGCCTTCCAACTTGTCCGCGACGGTTTTCGGCGAGCCGATCAGCCAGTTATGTTTGGCGCAATATTCCGGCGTGACATCGGAATCCGGCACCGATGGGTCGTGCTTCAGGTATTGCAGGAAGCCGAACTGGCCCAGAAGCGGCAGGAAGTATTCCCCCATCATCCGGCCCATCATGCCGCCGACGGACAGATCCAAGGCCTGCTGATCGGATTCGGCAACGAAAACCTCCCGCACCATTTTCCAATCTTTACGGCTTGGCGTTCTGCCGGAGCGTTTCGCGCCCTCCTCCACCGCGGCCCAATGGGTCGCGACATAAGCGGGGTTGAGATTCAGGCTCAGCGGCATGAAGCCATGCTCGCCCGCCATTTTCAGGGTTTCGGAGTTCTGCGACAAGCCGGCAACGCCGATACGCGGATGCGGCTTCTGCAACGGCTTGATGTGCGGTTTCAGAAATCCGAACATCAGTTCCGGCTTGGCAACATTCCAGTATTTACCTTTAAATTCGAAGGACGGTTCGTCGCTCCACAGCCGCAGGATAATATCCAGCGCCTCGCGGGTCATTTCGCGGTTCTGACCGGACATGCCGTCCACCCCGAACATGGCCCAGTCGGACGGGAGGCCGGAGGCGGCGATGCCGAACAGCAGGCGGCCGTCGGAGATATGGTCCAGCATGGCCACGCGGTTCGCGAGTTCCGCCGGGTGATGATACGGCAGCAGGAAACCGCCGGGCCCGATCTTGATATTTTTGGTCTGCAAAAATGCCTGCGCAATCAGCAGATCGGGCGCGGGGTGCGGTTCCCAGGGCGCAGTGTGATGTTCGCCAATCCAGGCTTCCGTGAAGCCGAGTTCATCGAGCCAGCGGAGGGTTTGCAGATCCCAATCGTGACCCGCTTTCAGGGCGCGCTCCGGCGGGTGGGATGGCATTGAGAAATAACCGAGATCCATGATCGTTCTCCTGTTTTGGACGACTTTTTAAGATTTACCAGGCCGCGCCGTTCCTTTGACCGTCGGGCCGCGGCATCCCCGGCGGCCCGGCCATCGCAACAGGAACAACGGCGGAACTCATTGCACGCTCAGCGCGCTTACGTCGCCGAGACGATAGAAACGCGCCGCCGAACCCGCGAACAAGTCCGCCTTTTCGCCTTCAGAACAGCCTGCCGCAATGCGCTTGAAGGCATTCCAGACAGAAACATAGGCACACATGCCCTTATCGACCGGAAAATTACTTTCGAACATGCATCGGTTGGCCCCGAATATTTCGATGCAGGTTTCCATGACCGGACGCCAGGCGTTCGCCATTTCGCCGGAGGACGGCGGCAGGACCTGTTCGTGGAAGGCGACGCCGCGGATGCTCATCGCCTGGCCGCCGAGTTTCAGGAACACGTTCGGACAGGCCGCAAGCGCGCGAAGACCGTCGCGCCAGCGGTTAAAGGTTTCGTTCAGGTCCACGCCATGCGGGCCAATGGCGATATAGCCGCCGCAATGATTGGCCAGAATCGGCAGGTTGGGAAACGTGCGCGCCAGGTCGGCAAGCTCTGTAAGTTGCGGATGATATAGGGAACTCTCGTACGAAATCCCGAATTTTTCCAGACGCGCCAGCCCGGCACGGAAAGCCAGATCGGCGAACAGCCCAGGTTGAGCCGGCGCTGAGGTCTGGGTCAGGATCGCGGGGTCCCAGCCGGCGCTTTGCCGAATGCCGCGGAACCGGCCCCGCCCGGCGGCGACATGGGCTTCCAGAACCGCATCGACGCGGTCGCCCAGTCGAAAATCGGTATATCCGACGATGCCCGCGCAGACGCCGGGACCACCCGCGGCGGCAATTTCGACGACGGTCTCGGTTTCGCCGACCGGCTTCATTTCATCCGGCCCGCCGGCACGGAACCCGTAACCGCACTGAATGAACACGGTGCCCCGGACATTGTGGCCCGCGCCCAGATCGGCCTTCAATTGGGGCCACAAATAGCTGCCGGATGCGCGCTCCCACAAATGATGGTGCGCGTCGATAATCGGCAATTCCGGTTCCAGCACGTCCTCGCGCAGACGCGCGAGCCACGCTTCATCCACGTGCGGATGCGGGTAAGCCTTTTGCTCGACGGCCATGGTCGCTCTCCCGATTGGTATTCCAGAGCGAGCCTAACCCGGCCATGCGCTCAGGTCACGCGGCCAGGGACGTTTCGTCCAATGGCAATGCGCGGACGATGGCGGCGGCGCGGGCGACCTGCGCGCACATCGACGACACGGCCGCGACCGTGGCTTCAATTCGTTGAAACTGTTCGCTGACCAAATCGCGCATCGCCCGCCCGTCCCCGCCCATCGATGCCGCGTCGCGCAATGCCGCCAGGCTGGGTTGGATAAACCCGCGCACGGCGGCGTCGCGCCGATCGACGTGATCGCGTACCGCCAAAATTCGCGCGACGATTTCCGCTTCTGGACGATCGTCGTCGCCTTGCGCCGTTCGCGCTGCGGCGATGAGTGCGTCGAAATCGGCGGCGGCCCCACGCATTTCGGCAAGACCCAAACGCAGGGCATTCGCGGCGGTGCCCAGAGTGGGCGGCGCGGGAGGTTCGGACCCGGCCACCATGGAAATCGCGGCATCGATCCCCGCGGACAGGCTGGCGACACCTTGTTCCAGGGCCTTTGCGGGTTCCTCCACGGTCAGAACGATTCCCAGTGCCTCCCGCAAGATCTGAAGGCGCTGGCGTGCGGCGGTGCGCTGGCGCAAGGCGGTGGCATCGGCGATCAGCGCGGCATGGCGCAGTGTTTCCACGGCCGTCACCATTTCCGCGATTTCCCGCGTGCCGGTCCGCATCGTCAGCGGCGTCGCGCGATCGCCTGAAGCGATCCGCTTGATCGCCATGCCGAGACGCGCGAGCGGGCTGACAACCCGCCAATGCAACAAGGCCAGGGACGCGAGCGTGGCCAGAATGACCGCGCCGGACGCCAGACTCGCAAGCCAGAGCCGATGGACCCGCGCGTGTTGTTCTGCCGTCACACGTTGCAGAGCCGTATC
Organism: Acetobacteraceae bacterium; assembly: GCA_043782125.1. Taxonomy (GTDB): domain Bacteria; phylum Pseudomonadota; class Alphaproteobacteria; order Acetobacterales; family Acetobacteraceae; genus Rhodopila. Next base: position 5,501 of record JAYWAX010000710.1, read on the forward strand.
GACGATCGCTGCGCGCAATGCGTTGACGCGTTCCGACCATGGCGTTATCAGCCGTTGCGCCCAAACGATCTCGATCTGTCCATGGGCCGTCTCCACGCCGGCTTGCAGAAGTTCCGCGATTTTTTGACGCACGCCCCCCGCATCGACTTCCTCCAACGATGTGAGCGAGGCGAGCATCCGATCCGTCGGCCCGGCGATTTCGATCGTATTGCGCAGCAGCTTCGTCAACTGGGCTGTTTGCGCCAGGAGTACGTGGACCGCTTCGAGGTCCGCTGGTGTAAGAACCCGATCGGTGTTGAAGCGAGGCAACAGGACGCCCGGAATACCGCTGACACCCTCCTTCAGAAGCGCCGCGAGGCGGGAAACAGCCAGCAACCCGGACAGGCTGGAATCGGCGGCGGCGACGTCGAGGGATACTTTGGCCAGCGGCTTTTCCAGAACCAGCGAGGCCGAGAGCATGCGCGGCATCACTTTCGCAACGTCTTCGTAGCGTCGCTCCGGCCGTCCGGCGGCCAGCAACGTGTCCACAGTCGCGCGGGAAAGGTCCAGTTTGCTTGTGAACTCGCCAAGAAATGGCTCCGCGGCCGCGCCATGCCGGGACTGCGCACGCAGGCGGGCGATCAACGCGACAGCGGTTCGGTCCGATTCATGCCGCGCTGCGCCAAGGCGTTTCGCCGCGAGGTCCGGAAGCGGATGGGCCTGGCCCAGGGCGGCGTTGGTGGCGACGCGTTCAGCCCAGAGATCGGTTTGCAGCAGAACGAGGAGGCGCATGCGCTCGACCGCGAGGATCGCGATTTCGCCGCGCTGATAGTCCGTCAGCCCTTTGGCCGCCATCATGCCAGTCAGCGACAGAGTCACCAGCAAAATGGCGGCGATGGGGATGGCGAACAGCGTTCTCAGAGTCATACCATGGCCTCGCGTGGTGACGGGATCGTGACATCGGACGGTTAATATTTCGCTAACACGCGGCGGATTTGTCCCGGCGTGGCATCGACGGTAGCCTTGCCGGAACGACGGGAGGAAACGCGCGATGGCCGAAGTTTTAGAGGCGGATTATATCGTCGTGGGCGCCGGTTCCGCCGGATGTGTCCTGGCAGCGCGGCTGAGCGAGGATCCCGGCACCAGTGTCATTCTGCTGGAAGCGGGCGGCGACGACTCGAATTTCTGGATCCATGTTCCCTTGGGATTTGGCAAGACATTCGCCGACAAGCGCGTGAACTGGATGTTTCAAACGGAACCCGATCCCGGGGCGGGCGGACGGTCGATCTATTGGCCGCGCGGCAAGGTATTGGGCGGCTCCAGTTCGATCAACGGCATGGTCTATATCCGCGGACAGCACGAGGATTTCGACCATTGGCGGCAACTGGGCAATACCGGCTGGTCGTCGAGCGACGTGCTGCCGTATTTCAGGCGATCCGTCGATCAGACGCGGGGCGCGGACGAATGGCATGGGACGGGCGGGCCGTTGACGGTGTCGGACGCGACCTATTCGCATCCGATTTGCGATGCGTTCATCGATGCCGCAGCCGATCTGGGATTTCCACGGAATCCCGATTTCAACGGGGCGACGCAGGAGGGCGTGGGATATCAACAAACGACGACGCGGAACGGGCGGCGTTGCTCCACCGCCGTCGGATATCTGCGTCCGGCGATGCAGCGGCCCAATCTGCGGGTGATCACGCGGGCGCTGACGGAGAAGGTGCTGTTCGACGGCAAACGCGCGGTGGGGATTGCATTCCGGGAAAACGGGGTGCCGAAAACGATCCGTGCACGGAAGGAGGTCGTGCTGAGCGGCGGTGCGATCGGGTCGCCGCACATCCTCATGCTGTCGGGGGTGGGACCGGCGGCGCACCTGACGGCGAAGGGCGTGGACATGGTGCACGATCTGCCAGGCGTCGGGCAGTGTTTACAGGATCATTACTCCGCGGCGGTGAAGTTGCACTGCAAGGAGAAGATCACGTTCAACGACGTGATGATGAATCCGCTGAAGCAGTTCGCGGTGGGTGTCCGTTACATGATTTTCCGGGACGGGCCGCTTACGATGGCGGCCGGTCCCTGCGCGCTGTTCGCGCGGACGCGGCCAGAGCTGGCGACGCCGGATGTAAAAATATCCATATCTCCGTTCAGTTCGGACAATCCGGCGGCGGGACTGCATAAGTTCTCCGCGTTCACCGTCATTGTGTATCAGTTGCGGCCGGACAGCAGGGGGGAAATCCGGTTGAAGTCGCTGGATGCCGCGGCTTCGCCGTCGATCGTGCCGAATTATCTCAGCGATCCAAACGACCGGCGGACGGTGGTCGATGGATTGAAGCTAATCCGGCGTATTCTGGGGACTCCGCATTTCGACCGTTATATCGAATCGGAATTCCGGCCGGGTGCGGACGTGCAAACGGATGACGCGTTATTGGATTACGCGCGTCAGTTTGGCAGCACCGTGTTCCATCCGACCAGCACGTGCCGGATGGGGAACGACGCGATGGCCGTTGTGGATCCGGAACTGCGGGTGCGCGGGCTGGAGGGATTGCGGGTCGCGGATGCCTCGATTATGCCGACAGTGGCTTCGGGAAACACCAACGCGGGGACGATCATGATCGCTGAGAAGGCGGCGGATATGATCCGGGGAAGGCCGGCGCTGGCGGCCGTGTGACATTGATTCAATCGCGTCCTGGTTCGGCTTGAACGAGCCAGGACGCATGAGGAACGGCTTTCCCGTCTGCTGTCAGGCCGCCATCCGGAGAATATCGAGAATTTCGCCGATGCCGTGGATCGGGCGCGGGTTGGTGTGAAGGTAATGGTCGAGAAGCGCCGCCTTGGCGACAGTCTCGAATTTTTCCGATCCCACGCCGACGGCCGATAATGTGCGCGGCAGACCAAGATTTTCGATGAATTCGCCGACAACTTTCCAGGCGGGTTCGTTGGGACGGCCAAATGCCTCGGAAATCAGCGCCTGACGATCCGCGATGGCGGCTTCGTTATAACGGAGCACAGCGGGCAGCATGACGCAGGACGTGTAGCCGTGCGGCACGTCGCAGGTACCGCCAAGCACGTGGCCGATGCCGTGGCTGGCGCCCATAGAGATTCCGAAACGATTATGCTCCATCGACAGCCAGACGGCGAGTTGCGCGTCGAGCCGAGCCTCCAGGTCGTTGGGATCCTGGTGCGTTCGCGGCAGGGCTTTGGCGAGCAATGCAATCGCCGAAATCGCCTCCAACCACGAACGTTTATCGGCGGTGGGCTGGCAGACGGTTTCGACGGCGTGGTCCAGCGCGCGGATGCCTGAGGACAGCCAGAGCCACTGCGGTGTCCGGGTAGTGGCGGCGGGATCGAGAATTATTGTAGAAGGCACGAGTTTCGGGTGCCGGTAAATTTCCTTCAGCATCGCGCTTGTATCGGTGGCGCCCGCGGAAGGGTTGAAATCGCCGCCCGACAAAGTCGTGGGAATCGCGATTTGCGGGACATCCGGCGGATCGTAGTCGATCATGAGGCGTTTGCCATCCGATCCGACACGGACAACGAAGGGATCGAAGGCCTCGACCGTGCGGATATCGTGCTTCAGTGCCAGGCGGATCATTTTGCCGGCGTCGGTGCCGGAACCGCCGCCGAAGGTGACGACAAGATCGGTTCCCACGCTCCTTGCCTTTTCTGCGGCGTCGAGTACGGCTTGGCGGGGGGTGTGGGATGGCATGCCGTCATGAAAGCCCGCGTATCGGTCGCCAAGGGCGGAGCGCATGTCGCTCACCCATGTGGTCTCGCGATCCAACGTGCGGCTGACAAGAAGAAACACGCGTTTGGCGCCAAGGCGTGCGGCCTCCCCGGCCAGGACGGCGGCGGCAGGTTTGCCGTATATGACCCGATCGATCGCGAAATTGGTGTAGACGCCTTGCGCGATCATGTCAGAAACGATCTCCATCGTCGGGGGCGGGCACTTCGAAGGCGTTGGTGACGGCGGCCAGAGCGCCGTAGAACCCGGCGAAGGCGGTCAGTTCCACCAGCCATTTGGTGCCGTGGCGTTTTTGCAACGTATCGAAGGTGGCCTGATCGACTTTGCTGGTCTGGGCCAGTTGTCTGGCGTAATTCGCGACATCTCGTTCTTCAGGTTCCAGGGTGTCCAGGGCACCTTTCGCGCGAAGAACATCGATGACGTGTTCTCGCAACCCGTTGGTCCGGGCGGCGCCGGCCTGCGCCGACCAGACGTAATCGGAGTCTTTTTCGCGCACGAAGGCGAGAATGGCGATGGATTTAAGGGGCCCTTCAACCACGCTTTTTTCGCGGTTGAAGGGCACCATCGGCAGCAGGCGTTCCGCGAGTTCCGGGCTGTGCAGCAGGATGCTGAACGGGCCTCGGATTCTGCCGAATACAGCCTGGACCTGGTCGGCGATGTATTTAGAGCCGTCGGGGACTTCGTCTCGGCTGGAGATTTGCGGAACGCGTGCCATTTTATTGACTCGCGATGGGAGCCCAGGGCTCGCCGTATTTTTCGCCGAAAACGAAGAGGGAGGCGTTGCCGCGGCCTGTGGGACCGAATTTGCCCATCGGATAACCGATCGGCAGAATGGCATAGGACTGCACGCCGGGGGGAAGTCCGAGGGCGGCATCGACCTCCTTCTCGAACATTGTGTGACGCGTGGTCAGGGTGGAGCCTAATCCAAGCGCGCGGCAGGCGAGGAGCATGTTCTGGACGGCGGGGTAGATGGAGGCGCCGGTTGTTCGGTTGGGTTTACCTTCCTCCATACAGCAGACGATCCAGACGGGCGCTTCGTGAAAATGTTCCGTCAGGTATTCGACGGCGCCGTGCTGGCGTGCATATTTAACGCCGGTGATACCGGGCGGCGGCGCGCTGGATGCATAGCGGGGGCCGACGACGTCGTCGAACGCCTTTTTATACCATTTTTGCACTTCTTTTTTGGTGGCCGCGTCCTTAACAACCATAAAGCGCCATTTTTGGGTATTGCCACCGTTCGCCGCGCCAAGACCGGCGTGCACGATTTTCTGAATCAGCTCGTCCGGCACGGGATCGGGTTTCAGGCGGCGCATCGATCGCGTCGTGGTCATGATGTCGAAGATGTCGTTGGTATCCGGCATTGTCTTGTCCTCCTGTTTTCAGCGGCGCGCGGCGGGTTGGCCGCCGGAACCAGAGCGGCCACCATCGACCACTATGTGGGTGCCGGTTACATTGCCCGAAAGATCGGACGAAAGATACAGCACTACGCCCGCCACTTCCTCGGGCATTGTATAGCGGCCCGTGGGCATGGTGGCGCTGTAGGCTTTATGCACGCCTTCCGGATCATTGGGATTTCGTTGCGATTCCAGCGATCGCATCATCCGTGTCTCCACCGGCCCCGGACACACCGCATTGACCCGAATGCCATGCGCCGCCACGTCGGAAGACGCGACTTTTGTGAGGCCCAGGACACCGTGCTTCGACGCGACGTAGGCGGGCATGCCGGGACCACCGAACAGGCCGGCAACAGATGCGGTGTTCACGACGGTGCCACTGCCCTGTTTCAGCATGACCGGCAGAACATGTCGAAGACCCAGAAAGACGCCTTTAAGGTTGACGGCGATGACCTGGTCGAACACATCCTCGTCATAGTCCTGTGTCGGAACAACTTTTCCTTCGATGCCGGCGTTGTTAAAAAAGCAATCGATGCGGCCATAGGCGTCGATGCAGGCCTGAACATAGGCTTTGACGGAAGCGGAGTTGGTCACGTCGGCCTGGAAGCATTTTATGTCGCCACCTCGTTGCGATACAACATCTACCGTGCCCTGGGCTGCGGCGGCGTCGCGATCGACGACGAAGACTTTGGCGCCGCGCAGCGCGAAGCCAAGGGCAGTGGCGCGGCCGATCCCGCCGCCGCCACCGGTGATCAGGGCGACTTTTCCTGTAAAATCCATGTGCGTTCCTCCTGTACCTTCGAGTGTAGCGGCCTGGGCCGAAGGTTCAATCGCCCGGTGGGTTCGTTGACCGGACAGCGGCGGGCTGCGAAGGAAAGACATGTCGAATTCTGTGGGAAACCATCGCGCGATCGGCGTGTTTTACCTCGTCGTCACCGCAACCGGATGGGCGCTTGGATGGCCCGCCATGAAATTTCTCATCCGGGAATGGCCGCCGCTGTTCGCGCGCGGGCTAAGTTGCCTCGCGGCGGCGGCGCTGCTGGCGATGGTCGCGCGGCACATGGGCGAAAGTCTCGCCGTGCCGAAACACGCAGTGCCCAGACTGATCTTCGCCTCCTTCACGAATGTCTTCGCCTGGATGGGATTTTCCACGCTGACCTTGAAATGGCTGACTGTCGGCGAGGCCGTGCTGCTGGTCTTCACGATGCCGATCTGGGCCACGCTGCTCGCCTGGCCGCTGCTGGGGACGCGGCCCAGTACGCGCGGGGTTGGGGCGTTGGTGCTGGGGCTCGCGGGAGTCGGCGTATTGCTGGGCGGGAAGGATTTTTCGATCGATGGCGGCAAATTGCCAGGGGTGGTGTTCGCCTTGGGCGCCGCGATGTTTTTCGCGCTTGGGTCGATCCTGAACCGGGCGCCCTTGCCGATCGCGCGGGCCGCGTCGGTCATGTGGCAGGTGGGGTTGGCGGGACCGCCGATGCTGCTGTTGGGCCTGTTGTTCGAAAATCCGGATCTTGGCGGGTTGACCGCGACGGGATGGGCGGCGCTGATTTACATGACAGTCGTGGGCATGACGCTGTGCTACCTGACCTGGTTCGCGACGTTGCGGCACTTGCGGCCGGAAATGGCATCGATCGGCATGTTACTCGTGCCTCTGATTGGCGTGATATCGGCCGCGACGATCTTCAGCGAACCCCTGGGCTGGCGGGAGGCGGCGGCTCTGTGCCTGACGTTAAGCGGGGTGACGCTGGCTTTGCGGCATTCGTAGGCAGCGAGATATATGGCGACGGCCCGGGTACGGTAGGACCGCGCATGAACCCTGGATCGCCTTCGAGACTTCCTGTTTCTGGCCGACACACGCTCCCCGGCCGGGGCGCTTTGGATCGTCGAGCCCGGCCGGGTGCGCGTTCAACTACGAAACGGCGACTGAGGCGCCCCTCACCCGGCCGCGACCAACTGCGCAATCGCGTTCCCCACATCCGCCGTCCCGGCCTGGCCACCCATGTCCCGCGTCTTCGGCCCGCTGTCGCGCAGCAGCGTCTCGATCGCATCGACGATCGCCTTGCCCGCCGCGACCTCGCCCAGATGTTCCAGCATCAGCGCGGCCGACCATATCTGCCCGATCGGATTGCAGATGAATTTCCCGGCGATGTCCGGCGCCGAGCCGTGCACCGGCTCGAACATCGATGGGTATTTTTTCTCCGGATTGATGTTCGCCGAGGCCGCGATCCCAATGGATCCGGCGATCGCGGGTCCCAGGTCGGACAGAATGTCGCCGAACAGGTTGGAACCGACGACGACATCGAACCAATCGGGATGCTGCACGAAGTGCGCGCACAGAATGTCGATGTGGTATTGATCGGTGCGGATCTCCGGGTAGGCCTTGCCCATGGCCTCGAACCGCTCATCCCAGTACGGCATTGTATGGATGATGCCGTTCGACTTGGTCGCCGACGTCACATGCTTCTTCGGCCGGGTCATCGCCAGTTCGAACGCGTATTTCAGGATGCGATCGGTGCCGACCCGGGAAAACACGCTCTGCTGAGACACGAATTCGCGGTCCGTGCCTTCGAACATGCGCCCGCCGACTGACGAGTATTCGCCCTCGGTGTTTTCGCGAACCACGTAAAAATCGATATCGGCCTCGGTGCGCCCGGCCAGCGGAGTCTTCACGCCGGGAAGCAACTTGCACGGCCGGACGTTGGCATACTGATCGAAGCCGCGCCGGATGGGAATCAGCAGGCCCCACAGCGACACGTGATCGGGCACGCCGGGCCAGCCGACCGCACCCAGAAGCACCGAGTCGGACCGCGCCAGTTGATCCAGCCCATCGGTGGGCATCATCTGCCCCGTCTCTTTGTAGGTCTCGCACGACCAGTCGTAGTGCTTCAGTTCCAATCCGAACCCGAACTTCCGGGATGCCGCGTCCAACACCTTCAGGCTTTCGGGCACGGTTTCCTTGCCGATCCCGTCGCCGGGAAGGACCGCGATGCGGTGCGTGCGGGCCATATGGACTGTCTCCTTCATCTTGTTATCGAGGGGCGCCGTGTTATTGGGAACGCCGATGACGCAGAGATAAAGGACCGGACGCAGATGGCCAAGCCAGCCCAGGGAACGACGAACGCAACGGAATGGGATCGCGACGCGGCGCTGACGACCGCGCGGATTTTGTTGGAGATCGAGGCGATCAAATTCCGCCCCGAAGAGCCCTTCACCTTTACCGCGGGCTGGAAGTCGCCGGTCTACATCGACTGCCGCCGGATCATTTATTTCCCGCGCGCGCGCTCTAAGATTTGCGACCTGGCCGTTGAAAAGATCGACCGTCACGTCGGCTTCGAAACCATCGAGGCCGTGGCGGGCGGCGAAACCGCGGGCATTCCCTTCGCCGCCTGGATCGCCGATCGTATGGGCGCGCCGATGGCCTATGTCCGCAAACAACCCAAGGGCTTCGGCCGCCAGGCGCTGATCGAGGGCGATGTTCCCGTCGGCAAGCGCACCCTGTTGGTGGAAGACCTGACCACCGATGGCGGCTCTAAAATCCGGTTCGCCAATGCGCTGCGCGAGGCCGGGGCGATCTGCAACCACGCTTTCGTCGTGTTCTTCTATGGCGTGTTCCCCGGGGCGTTCGAAACGCTGGCGCGGATGGACGTCCAATTGCACCACCTCTGCACCTGGTGGGATGTGCTGGAAGCCTGCAAGGACCGGCCGTCGATCTCCGGGGTCAATCTGACGGAGGTCCGGGCGTTCCTGGACGATCCCGTGGCCTGGTCGGTGAAACATGGTGGCATCGGCTCGATTGAAGAAGGTCTGGCGCGAAAAGCCGCCGGCGGCTGAAATCGCTTGGCGCGGCGGACGGATTCGGCGAAAAAGCACAAACGGAGAACACAGGAGTGGCCCGTTGCGCGATTTCCCCGGGTCGTCCCCCGACCCACAGACACTGGCCATCAAGGCTGTTTTCGTCCCCGAGGGCGAGGCGCCGCCCATCGAATTCGTGGCGGTCCCTCATCCCCTGCGTTTTCGGGCGACCTACGATCCCGAAACCGGCAAACTGACCTGCGAAAACGCCAACAGCGGCGCCGGACCCGATATCGCGGCGCACTGGTATCCCGACAAAGAGAGCGATGGCGACGACGACCTGTTTGGGACAGACCAGGACGGTTTCCCGGACGATTCCGGCCTCGAATCGCCGTCCTGGGCGCGCGGTCTGATACAAAAAGCACCAGGCGGCGTCGAATAAAGCAAATCTTCATCGTTTTGTGCCAATGTTCGTAACGGGACGCCGATATCCGGTGTCTCGTGACGGGCTCTTCTCCGGATTCCACCGGCGAAAAGCGCATCGCGGGAGGAAATCGCATGCTGGCCGTGCTTATCGCCGTAATCATCCTGCTAGGGTTCGGGGCGCTTTATATCCATAATCGGCGCCAGACCGCGCACACGATTCTGCGGAACTATCCGATCGTCGGGTATTTTCGCTATTTCGCCGAAACCATGGGCGAATATATGCGGCAATATCAATATCTGCCGGACTGGGCCGAACGCCCGTTCAACCGGCTGGAACGATCGTGGGTCTACCGATCCGCCAAGGGCGTGTCGAACCTGATGAGCTTCGGCAGCGAGAACGTGCCGCCCTTCGTCTTCCGTAACGCCGCCTTCCCCGTCCTGGACGAGGAAAAGCGCCCCTGGCCCGGCAAGCAAATTGGCATCGCCGACGGACCGGGCGCCTGCCGCCAGCCCTACCTGGCAAAAAGCTTCTTCAATATCAGCGGCATGAGCTACGGCGCGCTCAGCCACGCTGCGGTGTCGGCGCTGTCCCGCGGGGCGAAAGCGTCCGGAATATGGATGGCGACGGGCGAGGGGGGACTCTCGCCGTACCATCTGGAAGGCGGCTGCGACGTGGTGATGCAAATGGGCACCGCGAAATACGGCGTGCGGGACGCAGCGGGCAAACTCTCGGAGGACCGGCTGCGCGAACTGGCGGCGCACGAACAGGTCCGCATGTTCGAAGTCAAGCTGGCCCAAGGGGCAAAGCCGGGGAAGGGCGGGATCCTGCCGGGAATAAAGGTGACGGCGGAAATCGCGGCGATCCGAGGTATCCCCGAGGGTCAGGACAGTATCAGCCCGAACCGGCATGCCGATATCGGCAACGTTCGCGAACTAGGCGATTTCGTGAATCGAGTGCGGACGGTGACCGGCAAACCCGTCGGCGTGAAGTTCGTCGCGGGCGATCCCACCTTCCTCGACGATTGGTTCACCGACTGCGTGGCGCGCCCCGAAGGCTGCCCCGATTACATCCAGATCGATGGCGGCGAAGGCGGCAGCGGCGCGGCCCCTGCCCCGCTGATGGACTACGTGGGCATGCCGATTACTCTCGCACTGCCGGAAGTCACCCGCGCGCGGGAGCGGCACGGACTGCGCGATCGCATCCGCATCGTCGCCTCTGGCAAGCTCATCACCCCCGACAAAGTCGCCTGGGCTTTATCCATGGGCGCCGATTTCGTCTCCTCCGCCCGTGGTTTCATGTTCTCTTTGGGGTGCATCCAGGCGATGAAATGCGGCAGCGGCCGGTGCCCGACAGGGGTGACGTCGTCGGTGCCGCGACTGATTTCCGGCCTGGACCCGACCGACAAGGCGGTGCGCGTCGCCAATTACGCGACACAGATACGGGCGGACGTCGAGGTCATCGCACATTCCTGCGGACTGACAGATCCCAGCGGGTTCCTGCCGAAGTACGTCACCGAAATCGAGCGCGGGGTCGGCGGGTTCCGGGCGGCGCAGGGCGGGGATTGAAGGCCCCCGAACCACGCCGGGGGCACCGGCTGTTCTTCAAGCCGTCCGCCCAACGTTCACCTGCTCGACGAAGAAGGCGGCCGATAAAGTCCACGTAACTACCGCGCTCATGCGCTTCGCCAAGGTCTGGAGCGATAAGGTCCGTGGCCGACGATTGCGAACCCACCACGCCTCGGACGAAGAAGGCCGACTTGTGGCAGCGGAGCGCGCGTCGCCGCCACAGGGCCGAAAAGATGACAGCGCAACTGGTCCAGGTTTGATGCGTCATTCATACTCGACCGGGCTCCGTTCAGGGACGGCGTTGCCAGAACGACGCGAAGCCATCGATATCGACGATGGCGTCCGTTATGCCCCGCCCCTCCCGGAAATCGTGAACAGCCTCCGCACACGGTTTCAGGAAGTAATCGTCGACGATAACGAACCCGCCCGGTGACAGCTTGTCGTAAAGCGCATCCAGTGCCTGAATGGTTGACTCATACATGTCGCCGTCCAGCCGGATAACCGCCAGACGCTCAATCGGCGCGGTTGGCAGCGTGTCCTTGAACCACCCTTTCAGGAAGCGGACAGACGGATCCAACAAGCCATAGCGACGAAAATTTCCCTGAACTTCCTCAAGAGACACCGCCAGCTCGTTCATCGTATGGTGAATGTCGCCCAGGTCGGCGGCGTATTTGTCTGGCGACGGCGGCGGCAGCCCTTCAAAGGAATCCGCGACCCAAACCTGGCGTCCGATTTCGCCGTGCGCGGCCAGGATCGCGCGCATGAATATACATGCCCCACCGCGCCAGACGCCGGTTTCGATCATATCGCCCGGCACGCCATTCCGAATGACGCTTTCGACGCAAAACTGGAGATTGTCCAACCGCTTGCGGCCGATCATGGAATGCGCCCGCGCGGGCCAAAAGGAACCGTTCTCGGACGCGGCCACGCGTTCAGCATTCGTATAAGGGTCGTTGGCCTCCACCAGCGATATCCGATGCTTGGCAAGCACGCGGGCGAGCACCGATATCGCACGCGCCTTAAACCAGCTTGTCGTGAGTTTGGTCCGGTAAGGCACCACATGGGCCAAAGGATGGTCGATGAAGATGCTGTCCGTAAGAACACGCTTCATCAACTCAAGGTACAAATCGGTTGGATCTGCTTTCCGTTGAACGGCCTGTGTCATAATCTTTCTAAAACAATGGACATTGGTTGGATTCGCTACTTCATTATAGGCGGCAGATCAATCGCGAACCGCGAGCGCGGGACGTCCCCCGGCAGGGAACACGACCATCGGCGCCTCAGGACCAGGCGATCTGATCCATCACCGCCCCTGAAACTTCGTCCGCCGCTTTTCCCGGAATGCCGTCACACCCTCGACATAATCCTCCGTCATGCCCGCCTGCATTTGCAGCTTCGATTCCAGATCGAGCTGCTGTTCGTACGTATTGTCCAGGCTGGCCCAGTACAGCTTCCGGACCAACGCCAGCGACGCGGGTCCTTCGGCCAGCCGTCGTGCCATGTCCATCGCCACGGCAGGCAGGTCCGAATCATCCACCACCCGGTTGATAAGACCCCATTCCAAAGCGGTTTCGGCGGGCAGACGCTCTGCCAACATCGACAACTCCATGGCGCGGGCAAGGCCAATCAGGCGCGGCAGCGTATAGGACGAGCCACCATCCGGCACCAGGCCGATCCGCGCGAAAGCCTGAAGAAACGACGCCGAGCGCGCCGCGATCCGAATATCCCCAGCCAGCGCGAGGCTCATGCCCACGCCCGCGGCGATGCCATTAATCGCGGTTACGATCGGCATTTTCAGATCGCGCAAGCGGAGGAAAAAAGGATTGTACCAGGCCTCCAGGTCGCTTTTGACTTCGCCGCGCGCCTCGGCAGCGCGGTCGCGCGGCGGGCGATCCTTGTCGTTCAGGTTCGCGCCAGAGGAAAAGGCGCGGCCGGCGCCGGTAATCATCAGGCAGCGGGCGTCGCCGGTTTCGATTTTCTCCAAAGCCCAGTCGATATCCTGCCGCAGTTTGAAGCCGAATGGGTTGAGGACGGAGGGGTCGTTCAACGTCATCGTCGCGACATTGCCGGCGTTGGTCAGTAAAATCCGTCCGTTCGGTGCGTCGGTCATCTCAGATCGCTCCTGTTTCGCGCAGCCGCGCAATTTCGGCAGCGGACAAGCCAAGCCAGCCGCCATAGACTTCGTCGTTGTGCTCGCCAACCCGCGGGCTGAGCTTCGTCGGCACCTTGTCCGTCCCATGGAACCGCAGGGGCGAGTTCGGCAACACGACAGGCCCGTAATCGTAATGGTCCACGACTTCCAGCGTGCCACGGCCATGCATATGCGGATCGTCGAGCATTTCCTGCAGGTCGCGTACCGGCGCGCAGGGGACCCTGAAGCGGCTCGTCGCCGCGAAGATTTCCGCTCTGGTATGGGCTTTGGTCCAGCCGGACACCAACGCCTCGGTTTCTCGATAATGCGCGACGCGGGCTTCGTTCTTGATGAATTTCGGGTCGTCCTTCAGGTCTTCACGGCCCATGGCGCGCAGCAGGTTTTGCCATTGTATTTCCGTGACCAGAATGATCGCGACATGGCCGTCGGAGGCCTCGTAAACATTATACGGTGCGCGGTTGAAGTTGGCGAAGGCGTTGCCGCTGCGGCCCGGCACTTTCTTGCCCGCGCGGTGATACTGGTCGATCGCGGTCGCCAACGCCGGAAACACCGCTTCCACCATCGCGACTTCCACCAGGCGTCCCTTCCCGGTGCGTTCGCGCTGCAACAGCGCGGTCATAAGTCCCGCATACAGATGCGCGCCGCCGAGAATATCGACGTACGGCGCGCCGGTGCGCAGTGGCGGACCGTCGGGAAAGCCGGTCAGACTCATCACGCCCGAGGCCGCCTGGATCGTGAAATCCATCGCCAGATTGTCCCGATCCGGTCCCGAAAGACCAAACCCGGTGCCAGAGACGTAAACGAGCTTCGGGTTGATCTCGCTCAGCACGGACCAGCCCACGCCAAGACGGTCCATTACGCCGGGCGCGTAATTTTCCACGATCGCATCGGCCTTCAGGACCATGCGTTTAAGTAGCGCGCGGCCCTCGGGATGTTTCAGGTCCATGGTGATACCGCGCTTGTTCGCGTTCAGCGCCGCCACGGGATAAGACCCGGTCATGCCCGGAGGCGCCATGCCCCGCAGACTTTCGCCTTTGGGGGGCTCGATCTTGATCACGTCGGCGCCCGCCTTGGCCGCCATGAAGGTGGCGTACGGACCCTGATAGAACTGCGTTAAGTCCAGGACGATAAAACCATCCAGCGGCGTGTCAGGCATCAGATCACCTTTTCGTCGCGCAATTCTTGCAGTTCGGCGGCGGACAATCCCAGCCACCCGCCGAAGATTTCGTCGTTATGGGCACCGACGCGCGCGCTGGGAATGGCCGGGGCGGTTTCCAGACCATGCAGCCGCAACGGCGTCGTGGGCAGCACGACGCGACCGAGATCGGGATGATCGACCCATTCCAGCGTCCCCCGGCCATGCATATGTTCGCACATCATGACTTCCGCGACATCGCGCACCGCGGCCAGCGGGATCTTGTTTTCCCGCGCGATTGCCTCGGCCTCCGCCTTCGTCAGGTCCGCGGTCCAGGCGGAAACCATGTCGGAGACTTCCTGTTCGTGCTGCGCCCGCCCGTACATTGTCGCCAGCCGCGGATCGTCCTTCAACGCGCCCCGGCCCATGACATCCAGCAGCTTGAACCAATGGCCATCGGTGCCTGTGTGAATCGCGACATATCCATCCTTGACGGGAAAAACCCCATACGGCGCGATCGAGCCGTTGCCGCCATTGCCGCTGCGCTCGGGCACGGTGCCCCGGCGCATGTAAGAATCGATCGGCCCAGCGAGCGGAAAATACATCGCTTCCAACATCGCCGTTTCGACGAGGCGCCCCTCCCCGCTCCGCTCGCGTTCGAACAACGCGGTCATGATCGCGCCATAGGCGTGGATGCCGCCGGAGAAATCGGCGACCGTTACGCCTGCGCGCATCGGCGGGCCGCCCGCCTCGCCGGTGACACTCATCAGACCGGACGCTGCTTGCACGACCAGGTCCATCGCCAGATCGCCACTGCGCGGGCCGGTGATCCCGTAACCCGAGGCGGTGCAATAGATCAGCCTTGAGTTGATCTCATGCAGCACGGACCAGCCAACGCCGAGTTTATCCAGCGCGCCGGGCGCGAAGTTTTCCAGCAGCACGTCGGCCTTGACGATCATCGCCTTCAGCAGCGCCCGGCCGCGCTCCGACTTGAGGTTGAGCGTGATACTGCGCTTGTTCGCATTGAGCAGCATGAAGTAGTGCGAGTCGACGCCGGGCTTTTCCGTCAGCATCCAGCGCCCTTGCTCACCGAGCTTGGGCGGCTCGATCTTGATCACGTCGGCGCCCAGCCATGCGAGCATTTCGGTACACGACGGCCCGGCCTCGAATTGTGTGAGATCCAGCACCTTAACCCCCGCCAACGCCTTTTCCATCGGTATCCTCCTGACGTGCACAGCTGACCAGCCGCCGCAGTAACTCCGATCCTTCTAGCGTCATCGCCGCGTGACGGCAAGGCGGTTTAGGTAATGCGCGGGCATTTGGTAGATTGCAGCCAGCCGCGGGGACAGGCCGCGCTGGATCAAGATGTCACAAGCGCTGACGAAACTTGCTGCAATTCGCGACGAACTCAATCGTCTGTTCTTCGAACGCGCGGAGCTGAGCGACGGTGCGCTCGCGGCCCTGCTGTCGGCCAGCCATCTGCTGGTGATCGGACCGCCCGGCACGGCGAAATCGATGCTCGCCGACGAGCTGTGTTGCCGC
>JAYWAX010000711.1:0-7928 GCA_043782125.1 Acetobacteraceae bacterium
TGATCGCCACCAGCACGGCCACCTCCGACATTTCCGGCAAGGCCTGCACGCCGAATTCGATTCATTGGGTTTACGATACGTATATGGTGGCCAAATCGACCGGCAACGCGGTCGTGAAAGCCGGTGGCCAGAGCTGGTATTTCGTCTTTCCGAACTATGCCTTTGGCGAGGCGTTGCAGCGCGACACGGCCCGCTTTGTTCTGGGGGCGGGTGGTAAGGTCATCGGGTCCGAAAGCTATCCGTTTCCGGAAACGACCGATTTCTCCAGCGCCATCATCAAGGCGCAGGCGTCGGGCGCGAAGGTACTGGGCTTTTGCGGCGCGGGTCAGGACCTGATCAACCTGATGAAGCAGGCCGCGGAATTCGGGGCCACCAAATCCATGAGCGTCGCGGCGATGATCGCCTATACGCAGGACGTGAAATCGATCGGTCTGGAACTGGCGCAGGGCCTGAAATTGTCCGAATCCTACTACTGGGACCTGAACGACCGCACCCGGGCGTTTCAGAGCCGTATCAAGGACAAAGTCACGCTGTGGCCGAACATGGCGCAGGCGGGCAATTACTCCTGCACGCTACATTACCTGAAGGCGGTCAAGGACATGGGCGCGGCGGCGGCGAAGGCCGATGGCGCGGCGACCGTCGCGCGCATGAAAGCGATGCCGACCGACGACGATTGTTTCGGCCCCGGGAGAATCCGCGAGGACGGGCGGAAAATCCATCCGGTGTATTTGTTCGAGGTGAAGAAGCCCTCGGAAAGCAAGCACGAGTGGGACCTCTATAAGCTGATCACGACAACTCCGGCGGAGGAAGCGTGGCGGCCATTGTCCGAAGGCGCCTGTCCGCTGGTCAAAGCCTGAACGCCGAACAATACGAAAGGACGTTCCATGATCGACGATGCGTTCCGCGCGGCCTGGTCGCCACGGGTGCTGAGCGTGCTGCGACTCATCGCAGGCCTGATGTTCATGCAGCACGGGCTAACGAAATATTTCGGATTCCCGGCGCCCACGCCCGCGACGTTTCAGATGTACAGCCTGCTTGGCGCCGCCGGGGCCCTGGAAGTCGTGGGCGGCGCGTTGATCGCGATGGGGTTGTTCACGCGCGCGGCGGCGTTCGTTTGTTCTGGCCAGATGGCGGTGGCCTATTTCATGTCGCACGCGCCCCGAGGCTTCTTCCCGCAACCCAATGGCGGCGAGCTGGCGATCTTGTACTGTTTCGTCTTTCTATATATCGCGCTGCAAGGCGGAGGGCCGTGGAGCCTCGACGCGGCACGGCTGGGACGCTGAACCGCCGGGGCCATGTGCCCCGGCGGACCTTCGGCGTATCAGCCCGCTTCGGCGTCCTGCGTGGGCGCGGGCGCGGGCGCGGGGTCCGTAATCATGCTGATTTTGCCGCTGAGCTGGCCGCCGTCTTCCACCTGCAAGCGGCGGCAGCGGGCCTCTCCGATCACCTGACCGGAACCGCGCAACACCAGGCTGCCGCGCACGGTCAGAATACCGTCCATCAGACCCGAAATTTCCGCGTCCTCAACCTCGACCTGGCCTTTCAGCACGCCGCCCTGCGCGATCAGCAATTCGGCGGCATTCAGCGAAGAGGCTTCGACCGTGCCCTCCACGACCAGGCGTTCTGCGTCCTGGATCGTGCCTTGCACGCTGATGCCGCGGCCGACAACCAGCGTCCGGCGCTCGCTCGCCTGCGGAGGCATCCGCGCGGGCGCCATGGGTGCGCGCGGCATGCCCTGAGGGGCGGCCCCGGGCGCGGGGGGAGCGGTCGGGGTCGGCTGCAACGGCGGACGGGACATGAGGGTCGGTTCCTTAAGCTGCGGCGGCGTCGTGGCCGCGGGTGACGATTTCTGGGCGGGTATCGACGGAATTCCCAACGTGGGATCGCCGCCCGCGGGCGCGTCGAAAATCCCGCGCATGCTGGGCTCTTTTGGGCCGGGCTCCCTCGGGCCAGGGTCCCGGACGGGCGCCGCCGGCAGTCCGGGGGAGGCCGGGATGGTCAGGCCCCGCGGCGCGGGCGGCTCTTCGGGTTTGCGGCGTTTGAACACGGTGACCCCATCTGCCAGACAACAATGCGAATGCGCGCAGGTAACACGCGCGCCCAGGTGTCCACAACGGGTCCGCGCTGCGGGTCCGGAGTACCGGGCCGTGAAATATCAGTCGAACAACGAACTGACCGAGGATTCATCGCTGATCCGGCGCATCGCTTCCGCCAGCAACGGCGCGATGGTCAACTGGCGAATATTCGCCGCGCCTTCGACTTCCTTCGTGGCCTGGATGGAATCGGTGATGGTCATCATGGTCAGCGGCGATGCCAGCACCCGTGCCACGGCGCCGCCCGACAACACGCCATGGGTGACATAGGCGCTGGCCGAACGCGCGCCATGCGCCATCAGCGCGTTGGCGGCATTGCAGTGCGTGCCGCCGGAATCGACGATATCGTCGATAATCACGCAATCGCGCCCCTCGACGTCGCCGATCACGTTCATGACCTCGGAGTGGCCGGCGCGCTCGCGGCGTTTGTCGATGATGGCCAGGTCCCGGTTCAGGCGGCTGGCGATGGCGCGGGCACGGACCACACCGCCGACATCGGGCGACACGATCATCAGGTCGCGGCCGTCGTATTGTTCCTGGATGTCGCGCGCGAACAGCGGGGCGGCGTAAAGATTGTCGACGGGGATGTCGAAGAAACCCTGAATCTGCGCGGCATGCAGGTCCATGGTCAGCACGCGGTTGGCGCCCGCTTCGGTGATCAGATTGGCCACCAGCTTGGCGCTGATCGGCGAGCGCGACGCGGTCTTCCGATCCTGCCGCGCATAGCCGAAATACGGGATGACCGCCGTGATCCGCCGCGCCGAGGAACGCCGCAGCGCGTCCAGCGTGATCAACAGCTCCATCAAATTGTCGTTGGCGGGAAACGACGTGGACTGGATGACGAACACGTCCTCGCCGCGCACGTTTTCCAGAATCTCGACGAATACCTCCATGTCCGCGAACCGGCGTATCTGCGCCTTGGTCAGCGGCATCCCGAGATTCTGGGCCACCGCCTCGGCCAAGGGACGGTTGCTGTTGCAGGCGACAATCTTCATGCGCGGCGCCGTTTGGCTGGAGGGGAAGTCGGAACGAACGCGCGCTGTTAAGCAGATAACCCGGCCGGGCGCTACCTGGGGGCGCCATCTGGGGGGGGATGGAACGCAGCCGTGTCCTCATTCCCACGCCATGGCGAGGGGCCGCGGAACCTGGCACACTCCGGGCAGCCAGACGGAGGATACGATGCGAACGGAGTTGATTTCGATCCCCACGGACACGTTGCCGTTGGATGGCGCCTTGCATGTGCCGGACGGGCCGGTGCGGGGCGCGGTGCTGTTGTTCCACGGCAACACCATGAATTTCTATGTGGGCGCGCCCAGATTTTTGCCGCCCGCGCTGACCGCGCTGGGGTTCGCGTGTTTGGCCTTCAACCGGCGCGGGCACGACATTCTCAGCATCCGCGACAGCCGGGCGGCGGAGGGCGCGGCGTTTCAACTGACAAGCGAAGGCATCGCGGACAATGCGACGGCCGCGCGGTGGATGGCGGAAAAGGGCTTTCCGCCGCCGGTCGTGATCGGTCACAGCAATGGCGGCATGCTGGCCATACCGCATCTCGTCGCCCATCCCGACACACCCGCCGCGATTTTGTTGTCGGCGCATGGCGGCGGCAAGGACGGTGTCCGCAAATCCAGCGCGGCGGGCCTGATGGCGGCGGACCGGCTGGAAGAACTGACGGCGCTCGCGCATCGCATGGTGGCGGAGGGGCGCGGCAAGGACCTGATGCTCATGCCGGGCTGGTGGTATGTGATCTCGGCCGAGAGTTTCATCGACCGCGCCACCGCGATGCCCGACATGCTGGAACTGGCCCCCCAGGTCCGCTGTCCCGTGCTTTACATTCGCGGCGGCGAGGAAAGCGCCACCACCTACCCTGCGGAAGCGTTTCAGGCCCGTTCCGGCGGTCCGTGCGAGGTCCAGATCGTTCCGGATTGCGATCACTTCTACAAGGGCCGGGAAGCCACCGTCACGGCGCGGGTGGTGGACTGGTTACGGAAAACCCTGCCTGGACCTGCCTGAAACGAAAGGCACCAGGACCAGAACGAACAGCGTGAACGCCGCCGAGACAACGATCAGCGGCGCCAGGCGGTTCGCGAAGACGTGTTCGTACAACGCAGCGCCGATCGTGTCGGACAACGGACTCGCGAGGTTGATGACCGACATCAGCGCGGCAAAGGTGAAACCTTCGGCCCGCTTCGGGCAATGCGCAGCGGCGAGGCTGATGGTAGCGATGTTCGCGATCATCCCGGCCGCGCCGCTGACGAAATATATCGCGATGGCAGAGACCGGGCCGATCAGCCCCAAATAACTCAGCGTCCCGGCGGCGCCGAATATCAGGGAAAAAGCAATCAGTTTCCGGGCCGGTACGCGGAACAGAACGTAACGGTAAGCGATGCCGCCCGCGATCCAGCCGCACGCCGTGACGGCGGATAAAAACCCAATAAAACTCTGCGAAAACTTCAGCCTGTCCGTCAACTCGAAATACAGCGGCGTCCCAAACCCTGGGCTGAAATAATAAAAGAACAGAAATGCGGCGATAATCCATAAATTTCGCGATTTGAAGGTGGCGGCCAGCGCGCGGCCGCTCGCGGCGAAGCCGGCGCGGTCGATGGTCGCGCGGTCCTCGGACACCAGACGCAAGGCGGGCAGCAAAGCCAGAGGCGCCGCCGCCGCGATCCAGGCCGCGGTGCGTAACGCGGTTTCGGCGGGCAGGATGTCGACCAGAAAGCCGCCGGTCAGCGCAGCGGCGACGGCGGCAACGTTGAACCAGAGCCATTGTTGGTTGACGAAAACATCGCTGGCGTTCAGGCGCTGGCCGTTTTCGACCAGCAAGGCGCCGCAGACGGTGCTGGCGGCGGCCATTCCGATCGAGGTCACGACCAACGCGGGCACCAGACCGGCGACGGTGGCGAAACTTCCGACCCAGAAGAAGGCGGCCGACGCGGCCAAGGCCGAAAGCGTCAGCCAGGGCCGCCGCCGGAACCCGCCCAGAGGAAAGAAGTCCGAAATCAGGCCGTAGATCGGTTTGACGATCCACGGCAGATCAAGGACCGCGAGCGAGGCAGCGACCTCCAGCGGTCCCCAACCCCGGGTTTCCTTCAGGAAATGCGTCAGCGGCTGCCCAACGATTCCGGTTTTGGCCTGGCCCAGTCCTTCGATGGCGTAGACGATGGCGAAGAAGAGCATGAGGCGGGCGGTCGCGGCCGGATCCGCCGATTCCGGGCCTTTCACCGCTGCGCCATTCAGGGCCGGACCGGACGCGCCGGGGACGCCGTCACCGGCGCGATCAAAGGCCGTTTGGATGGTCCTTGAAGAAGCTGGCGTCCTCGGG
Organism: Acetobacteraceae bacterium; assembly: GCA_043782125.1. Lineage (GTDB taxonomy): Bacteria > Pseudomonadota > Alphaproteobacteria > Acetobacterales > Acetobacteraceae > Rhodopila. The sequence continues at coordinate 5,416 of JAYWAX010000711.1, forward strand.
CTTCGTCTGAAAACTGTTGTTCGTTGGCCAGTCCTTGCTGCGGGTGGACGTGTCGTCGCCATACCGGACCCGGAACAGCAGGCTGCGCTCGGGGCCGTTGACGTATTCGTGCAGCTCGCCGCGGGGATGCACGACGAAGCAGCCGGGCTTCACGGCCACGTCGCCGGTGGGGGTGCGCATGGTGCCGCCGCCGGAAAAGCAGAAATAAATTTCCGTCGCGTTGGGATGCAGGTGGTTCGGGCTGACCTGACCCGGTTCCCAGCAGGCGACGGTGACATCGCCTTCGCCAACCTTGCCAAGGATTTTCTCCACGTGGCGCTCCGGGTTGAAGATTTGTTCGGCGTTGAGATCGAAGGCGAGCATGGTGTTTCCTCTCTGTAAAGACAGCCGGTATCGCCGGTTGCCAGGCGATGACACGCCGGGTACGGTACGCTCTATTAAGGGAGGATCGGCGATATGATCAAACGCGCGCTGCTGGCGTTGTGCTGCGTCACCGTGGCGATCCCGGCGATCGCCGGTCCAAACGATATCCTGATCGGGCTCGACCAGAAGGTCACTTATGGTCCGGATGGGGCGGTCAATGGCGCGCCGGGCAAGGACGAGGTCCTGGTGCTGGATGTGACCAACCCCGCGAAGCCAACGATTCGCGCGCGACTGCCGCTGATGAACTCGCTGTTGGGGCCGCCCACGAATTTGCAGATAACGCCGGACGGGAAGCTTGGCCTGGTCGCGAACTCCGTCGTGCACACGCCGGATGCCAATGGTTATAAGGTTTCGCCCGACGACCGGCTGTTCGTCATCGATCTGGTGGCGCAACCGCCGAAGCTGGTGGATACGGTGACGGTGGGCAAGCAGCCCTCGGGCATGGCGATTTCGAAAAAAGGCGATCTGGTGTTGATCGCCAATCGCAACGGTAAAAGCGTATCGGTGCTGTCGATCGTCAATGGCAAAGTATCGATGGTTGGCGACGTGGCGCTGGAACAGGAAGCCGCCGCGGTAGCGATTTCGCCTGACGGCAAGCGGGGTTTTGTCTGTCTGAACCTGGTCAACCGGATCGCGGTGCTTAACATCGACGGGCAGAAGTTGACATACGACAAGACCATGGATATTCCGGTCGCGTTCAATCCGTACAATGTCGAGGTCACCCCCAACGGCAAATTCTTGTTGGCCTCCACCACCGGCGCGGGCAAGAACAACGGCGACGCGCTGGTCGTCATTGAGGCCGCCGGGCCGCATCCGCATGTCGTGGACCTGATGACGCCCGGCACCGGACCCGAGGCTTTCGCGATTTCGCCCGACGGCAAATGGGCCGCCGCTGCGCTGCTCCTTGGCACGGGCGCGAAACAAGGCGACTGGTTCAAAACGAAGAATGGCGAGCTTGTGCTGATGTCTCTCGATTCTGCGACCGGTGAGTTGAGTGTCCGGTCCCGCGTCAAAGTTGGCGGCCTGCCCGAAGCGGTCGCGTTCAGCCCGAAAGGCGACTATTTGTACGTTGGAAATTATTTCGATTCCGACCTGCAGGTCTTCAAGATATCCGGCGAAAAATTGACCCAGATCGGTCCCAACCTGAAACTGGGCGGACAACCGGCGTCGATGCGCGCGCTCGCCCGCTGATTCGTTTCACATCCCTGCTTCTGGGCTTTTTGCTGGCGGCCGCTTCGCCCGCGAAGGCCGCTCAGCGCGTGGTATCGCTGAACCTCTGCGCCGATCAGTGGCTGATACTGCTGGCGCGGGAAAAGATCGCCGCACTTTCCCCGCTCGCGCGCGATCCGGCACTGTCGTTTTACGCCGGCGAGGCCCGGAATTACCCTCAGGCCCGCGCGTCGGCAGAGACAGTCCTCGCGTTTCGTCCCGACCTTGTCCTTGGCGGCGTGTTCGGCGCGCGAACCGCCTTGTCGTTACTGGAGCGTGCGGGTATCCCGGTGGCCCGCCTCGATCAACCTGGGGATTTCCCCGCGATACGTGCTGGCCTGCGCACCACGGCCGCGCTTCTGGGCGTGCCAGACCGGGCGGAAGCGGCGATCGCGGCGATGGAGGCCGCGCTGCCACCGTCCGGACAGCCACCTCGCAGCCCAGAGAAGGTGCTGGTGTGGCAACCCAGGGGATGGACCTCGGGGCGCGGGGGCATGATGGACGCGGTGCTGCGGCGCGCAGGATTGATCAATGCCGGCACCGGCGCGCGGGTGGGGCTGGAGGCGTTGCTGCGCGATCCCCCGTCGCTGTTGATCGTCGGGGAGAACACGGCCGGCGACTCGCTGGCGACGAATTTGCTGCGTCATCCCGCCGTGCGCGCCATCCCAACGCGAACCATTCCCGCGCGGTTGACGATCTGCCCAGGACCGTGGAGCGCGGAGGCGGTGGCCATCCTGATGCGATAGGGCGAGAGCGCGACATGGGCAGCGCCGCCGCCATGCGCTAGGCTCCAGACTCGATTAGATCCACCACCTGATGATCGCGGCCAGAATGACTGTCGCGGTGAAATTTCTGGCGAGTTTGTCATAACGTGTGGCGAC
>JAYWAX010000712.1:0-7921 GCA_043782125.1 Acetobacteraceae bacterium
TCGACCCGACGGGCGCGCACGCTGAGCGGACGCTCGCCGATCAAAGAGGTATGGCCGGGCTCCGAAAAATTGCCGCCGAATAATTTGCCTTCATGGACAACGAGATCGGCGATTTTCTGTTTGGCGGCGGGCGAAATTTCGTCGCTTTCCAGCATGGGCATCACGACGGAGGCATGCATGTTGAAGGCCAGCGCGGTGGAGGGGCAGCCACGGCCCAACGCCTCGAATGCGATGGTGTGGGTCAGGAAATCGTGGCCCGCCCCGCCCCAGCACTCGGGGATCGTGAGGTGCAGGAAGCCGTCGCGGCGTAGGCGGTCGTAATTTTCGAGGGGATGGGAGGCGTCGCGGTCGTGTTGGGGGGAGCGTGTGGCAAAATCCGCCGCCAGCGCCAGGCAGTGCGCCTGAATGGCTTCTTGCGCGGGCGTCAGCGCGAAGTCCACGCTACGTCAGTCCGGCCAGTTCGGCGACCGCCTCGAGTTGTTCGGCATGACGCGAAATCGGATTGAGCAACAAGTGGTTGGCGCCCGCAGTCACGAGTTCGTGCAGTTGTTCCGCGACCTGTTCCGGCGTGCCGTGGATGCCGGAGGCGTCGGTGCCGGCGGGATTATGGTAGACCTCGGTAAACCAGCGGTTCAGTTCCGCGCGGGCGACGGCGGGCCGTTCGTCTACCGCCATGAACACGCGTTTCGAAATTGGAAAGGCTTCCGGGTCGCGGCCCTGCGCTGCCAAGGCTTGTTTCAGCATGGGGACCGAGGCCTTGAACTCGGCGACGCTCGACCCGCCCGAGCCCATCCAGCCATCGGCCAGCCGCGCGGTCCGCCGGATGGCATCGGGATGGCCGACACCCATCCATAACGGAATACCAGACTTTTGCACAGGACGGGTGGCCAGCGACACGTTGTTAACCTGGTAGATTTTCCCGTTATATGTCACGGTTTTCTTCGACCACAGCGCGCGGATCAGTTCCACTTGCTCGCGGAACCGGCGCACGCGGCCCTCGGTGGGGATCTGAAAATCGCGATAATGGTGGTCGCGGCCCAGACCAACCGCCAAGGTGGCGCGCCCGCCACTGACGAAATCGAGCGTGGCCCATTGATGCGCCACCATCAGCGGATGATGGATCGGCAGCACGACGACGGACGCGCCGACGCGGATGCGGCTGGTCTGCGAAGCGGCGTAAGTGAGGATCGACACGGGATCGAAACACACGCCCTCGTCCACGGTGTTTTCCGTGACCCAGAGATCGCGGAATCCCAGTTCCTCGGCACGCCGCGCCACCAAACCGACCGTGGTCAGAGCCAAGGGGCCGGGCGAGCGGTGCGGCAACGACATGCCAAGCGGGATCAGGTCCTTCAGGGCCATGGAATTTACGCCTCAGGGTTTTTCGATGACTTCCATTTGCGCGCCGTCGGGCGCTTGCAGAAAGCATACGCGATGGCCGCTGCTTCCGATCATTTCCTCCAGGATTTTCACGCCGTTGGCTTTCAGCTTTTCCAGAGTGCCGGAGAAGTCGGCGGTGTTGAGCGCGATGTGCTCGATCCCGTAATTCTGCTCGTGGTTTTGCGACGCGATCTTGGTGGTGATGTTCAATTGCAGCCCGTGCAGATCGACCTGGATGCCGCGGCCGGGAATTTCCGATTTAATCGTCGCGCCGAAATTGTCGATATAGAATTTCGCGGTCGCAGTGGGATCGGTGGTCTTCAGGTGGACGTGATTGACGGCGAAGCTCACGGTCGTTCTCCCTTGGTTTCCGGCCCCGATTGGGCGCCCATCCTGACCGGCGGTCAAGATCGTGCCACACTGCCGCCCACCATCGGGAGGATCGATCCATGACTGTCGCGCGCCAACTCGCCGCGTTTCTGACTGAGACCAAAACCGCCGATTTGCCGGCCCGTGCGTTGGATTACGCGGCGATGATTGTTGCCAGCACCCTGGCCAGCGCCGCCTGTGGCACCGGGATCGGGTCGGCGCGGATCGTGCGCGCGATGGCGCAGGAGCGCGGCGGGCGGGAAGACGCCGCGGTGTGGTTCGATGCGGGCGCGAAACTGCCGGTTGCATCGGCCATTCAGGCGAACGCGGTCCTGAGCGACGCCGCCGCATCCGACGACAGCGACCTGCGCAATATCGTACATGCGGGCACGCCGTTGACGGCGGCATCCCTGGCCTTCGCCGAACGCGAAGGTGCCAGCGGCGAGCAGGTTCTGACAGCGATCGTACTGGGTTACGAAGCCGCCGGCCGCCTCAGCGAAGCCATCACCCCCGGCTTCAAAGATCGCGGCTTTCACGGTTGTCTGGGCGCTGGATTTGCCGCCGCCGTGGCCTCGGCGCGGGTGCTCAATCTGGATGCGGAACAAATGGCGCAAACCATCGCATTGACGGCGGTGTCGATCGGCGGCCTCGCGACGGCGGCCGATACCAGCGTGTCGCGGGAATGGCATGCGGGCGTGGTGGCGGCGGCGGGCGCCAACGCGGCGTTGGCGGCGAAGCGCGGGTACATCGGCGAGGCCCGGATTTTGGAAACCAAACGCGGCTTTTTCGAAGCCTTCGGCGGGATCGACGGCGCCACTGCGGGTGCCATCGCCACCTTGGATTTGGGCAAATCCTGGGATATCGAAACGGACATGGCGATCAAGCTGGTGCCCGGCGGCCATCCCTTCCACGCCATCGGCGAAGCCGCCGGGAACGCCGCGCGCGAGGGCAATCTGGCCGCGGAAGACATCGACAGCATCGTCATTCACCGGCCAGGGATGGCGGTGCTGAGCGGTCCGAAACATCCGGCGGATTTGATCGGCATGGCGCACAGCCCAGCGTATTTCGCCGCTGCGGGTGCCAGGGATCATGGATTTTCCTGGATTCACGCCAGTCCGGAAAAAATCGGCGACGCGGCGATTCACGCGCTGATCGACAAAGTTCGTCTGGTGGTCGAACCCGTTCCGAACGAAACCAATTACCGTCAGGGCGCCACGGTGACGATCCGGGCCCGCGACGGGCGGAATTTCTCCAGCACCGTTTATGAACCCACCGGCTCCGCCGCGCTTGGCCTGTCCTGGACGGAGCTGGACGCGAAATACCGGACGCTGATGCCGGCCTCGGGGCTGCCCGCTTCGGAAATCGAGCAATCGCTTGGTTTGATCCACGACTTCCGGGGGCTGACCGATATTTCGCGGCTGACCGCGTTGTTGCGGGTGGCGGGGGGATAGATTCCGCGATACGCTGCCTCAGGCATTCCGAAAAATGCATTGAGGAGACGTGGCGATGGCACGGCGGACTCCGTTTTTGGTGGCGGCGATACTGGTTTTCGGTGTGCTGTGGGGCGGGATCGCCGCGGCGCAGAAGGCCGGGGGGACGTTACGGGTTTTTCACCGGGACAGCCCAGCGAGCATGTCGATTCACGAGGAAGGGACGGTGGGGGTGCTGATGCCGATGATGGGGGTGATGAACAACCTCATCGTCTTCGATCAGCACATCGCGCGTAACGAACTCAGCACCATACGCCCAGATCTCGCGACATCCTGGGCTTGGAGCGCCGATGGCAAGGACCTGACGTTCCAACTGCGGGACGGGGTGCGTTGGCACGACGGCAAGCCGTTTACGTCGGCGGATGTGAAATGCACGATCGATCTGTTGACGGGCCAGGCCAAGGATAAGTTGCGGCTGAATTACCGGGAATCCTGGTGGGCGAATATCTCGGGCGCGTCGGTCAAGGGACCGCTGGAGGCGACCATCCATCTGAAGCGGCCGCAACCCGCGCTGCCGATCTTGCTGGCGTCGGGCGAGGGACCGATGTATCCTTGCCATGTCAGCCCGCGCGACATGCGCCAGCATCCGATCGGAACGGGTCCTTTCCGGTTCTCCGATTACAAACCGAACCAGAGCATCCGGGTCGAACGCAATCCCGATTACTGGAAACCCGGCAAACCTTATTTGGACGCTGTCGAATACACGATTATCCCCAACCGCTCCACCGCCATGCTGGCGTTCACGGCGGGCCGGTTCGACATGACGTTTCCGAACGAAATCACGGTTCCTCTGCTGGCGGATATCAAGGCGCAGGCGCCGCTGGCCCATTGCGAGATCACACCGACCAGTGAGTCCATCGGCATGGTAATCAACTTCACCGTGCCGCCGTTCGATAATCCAGACATGCGCCGCGCGATGGCGCTGACCATCGATCGTAAGGCGTTCGTCGATATTCTGGCGCGCGGCGCGGGGGATATTGGCGGCGCGATGCAGCCCGGCCCGGATGGGTTGTGGGGCCTGCCGTTGGAGATGTTGAAAACGGCGCCGGGTTACAGCGGCGATATCGGCCAGAACCGGGAGGAAGCGCGGGCGATCGCACGGCGTCTCGGTTATGGTCCCGAAAAGCGGCTGGCGTTCAAATTATCGGTGCGGAATTTGCCCGTTTATCGCGATCCCGGCACGATCCTGATCGACCAATTGCGCGAAATCTATATGGATGGGGAGCTGGAGCTGACGGAAACCGCGACCTGGGTGCCGAAGCTGATTCGCAAGGATTACCTTGTCGCGCTAAGCGTACTGGGCGCGGCGGCCGACGATCCCGATGTCGTGTTCGTGCAAAACCATATCTGTTCCTCGCCTCGCAATTATACCGGACATTGCAATCGGGAACTGGATAAAAAGATCGATCTGCAATCCATGGAAGCCGACCCGGAAAAGCGGCGGCGCATGGTATGGGACATCGACCAGACGCTGCAACAGGAACTCGCCCGTCCGGTTCTGTATCATCGGCGCGGCGCCACCTGCTGGCATCCCTGGGTCAAGGGGCTGACGATGATGGTAAACAGCCAATACAATGGCTGGCGGATGGAAGACGTCTGGATGGACAAGTAATATCGAGAGGAAACCGCGATGACCCGGATTTTGTTTCGTAACGCGCGCGTCTGGGATGGGTCCGGCGCGCCCGCGTTTCCCGCCGATGTGCTGACGGAGGGCGCGCATATCCGCGCCGTCGCCACGCAATTGGGCCAGTTGGAAGCCGCAGGCGCGGAACTCGTCGAAGCGGCCGGCATGACGTTAATGCCCGGCATGATCGAAGGGCACGCGCATATCAGTTATATCGACAGCGCCGTGTCCACCGAACTCGGCGATCTGCCGCCCGAGGAACACACACTGGCGACGATGAAAAACGCGCGGCTTTTGCTCGACCGCGGATTTACCGGGGCATACAGCGCGGCGAGTTCAAAATTGCGCCTGGATATCGTCATTCGCAACGCGATTGACGCCGGGGATATTCCGGGTCCGCGGATGCGCGCCTGCGGGCCGGAAATCACCGTCACGGGCGGGCTTGGCGACGAGCGGCGGGCGCATCAGTTCCGCGATAGTTTCGCGATTGTCGCAGATGGGCCGGTGGAAGTGACGAAGCTGGCACGTCTGTGCATTCGGGAGGGCGCGGACAGTATCAAACTGAACATTTCCGGCGACGATTATACGAAAAAAGGGTCATTGCCGCGGACCGTGATGTCAGAGGCGGAGATACGCGCAGGCGTCGAAGCAGCGCATGATTTCGGACGTTTGGTCAACGCCCATTGCCGGTCCGCCGAATCGGTGAAGCGCGCGGTCCGTTGCGGCGTCGATGTGATCTATCACTGCGAATACGCCGACGAGGAAGCGCTCGATCTGCTGGAATCGGTGAAGGACCGGGTGTTCGTGGGACCGGCGATCGGGTTGTTGCATAACGCGATACACGACGTGCCGGCGCATGCGATACATCCGGACATCAGACGCGCCCTTGTCAACGGGCTGGCGGCGACGGGGCGGACGTACCGGGAAATCAAAAAGCGTGGCATTCGGGTCGTGACCGGCGGCGATTATGGGTTCGCGCGGACTCCGCAGGGTCAGAACGCCCGCGACATCGAACATTTCGTCAATCACATGGGGTATTCGCCCACCGAGGCACTGGTCTGCGCGACCCGGTTCGGCGCCGAGTTGATGGGATTGGCGGACGAATGCGGGCAGGTCCGCGAAGGCTTCCTGGCCGATTTGTTACTGGTGGACGGCGACCCGGTCGCCGATGTCACCTTGTTGCAACGGGCGGATAATTTGGTGGCGATTGTGAAGGGCGGCGAGGCACACAAGCTCGATCGGGCGGCATTGACCCGGCGGCGGGCGCGGGCGGCGGAGTGAACGCCTCTGCATTCTGGGCCGCACGCCCGCGTTAACGGTCCGGAACAAAACCGCCGGGCATCGGATGCCGAGACTTTCGAACAAGCCCAGGGGAGGGCGCGTCCGGCAGGGTGGCCGGAACGCCGACGTTCAGGCCATCTGCGCCTGGGGCCCCCGCACCAGTTTCCCGGGCAACGCCCCCGTGGCCACCCCAGCCCGATAGGTCACCTGCCCCGAAACGATCGTCGCGTCGTAACCATAAACATCCTGCAACAAACGCTTCCCGCCGGCCGGCAGATCGTGCGCGATATACGGCTTGCCCGAGCCCAGACGTTGCCAGTCGATCACGTTGACATCGGCTTTCAAACCGGCTCGCAAAATCCCGCGATCGTGCAATCCCGCCGCCCCCGCCGTGTCCGACGTCACCCGCCGGATCAACTCCTGCGCGGAGAATTTGCCAAGGTCCCGCCCCCAATGCGTCAGCATCCAGGTCTGGAACCCCGCGTCGAGAATGAACGCCACATGTGCGCCGCCATCGCCCAGTCCCATGATACAGTTACGGTTTCCCAATAACTGTTCCGCCATCCGCAAATCGCCATAGGCGTAACTTGAGATGGTCGTGTAGATGAAATCCGTGCCGTCGCTTTCCAGCAACGCGTCGTATGTCACCTCTTCCGGGGTCCGCCCCTCCCGCGCCGCGATCGCCGCGAAACTGTTTTCCGCCTTCGGCTCGTAAATCGGCGGGTTGCCGAACCGGAACATTAAATCCCAGCGGAGGCGGTGGAACAGCGGGAATTTGTTGAATTCCTTCGGATCCTCGGACAAAATCTTCGCTCGGATGTCCGGATCGCGCATAGCGGCCACACGCTCCGCCAAGGGCAAATGCGCGATCGTCTGATACGTCCGCGTCCCCGAAAACGGGTTTTGACTTCCGCTCAATCCCAACAACGCCCCGGTCGCGCGTGGCCCGAACACGGGACGGACCGGCACACCATCCGCCGCGGCCTGGTCGGCCTGCGCCAAAACCTCGCGCCACACCTCGGGCCGTGCGTGCCGTTGGGTCAGCGTGAACACCGTCGGACGTCCCGACGCTTCGGCGATCCGCCGGACCATGGCGAATTCGGCGTTATGATCGGGGAACCATTCCGAAACGATCTCCAGCATGCCTGACCCGGCGTCCTTCATGCCCAGTGCGATGCCGGTCAACTCATCTTCCTGCGCCTGAAAGGTCGGGGTGTGATCGCCCTTCAACGTCTTGTGCGAAATACTGCGAGATGTGGAAAACCCAAACGCGCCTGCCTGCATCGCCTCGCGCGCGATCTCCCGCATTTGCGCGATGTCGCCCTGATTGGCGTTCTCCAGCGCGATGGCGCGATCGCCCATGACGTAGACACGGACGGCGGCATGCGGCAGCAGCGCGCACACATCCACATCGCGCGGCTTACGCGCCAACGCGTCCAGATATTCGCCAAATGTCTCCCATTCCCAGGTCAATCCCTCGTCCATGACGGCGCCGGGAATGTCCTCCACCCCCTCCATCAATTCGACGAGCCGGGCGCGATCCCCGGGCTTGCACGGCGCGAACCCGACGCCGCAATTGCCCATGACGACCGTCGTCACCCCGTGTTGCGCGCTTGGCGCCAGATGCGAGTCCCAAACCGCCTGGGCGTCGTAATGTGTGTGAATATCGACAAATCCGGGCGTCACGAGTTTGCCCCGCGCGTCGATTTCCTCCACGCCTCTGGGAATGGACCCGCCAATGGCTGTTATGACACCGCCGCCGATGGCGAGATCGGCC
>JAYWAX010000713.1:0-21214 GCA_043782125.1 Acetobacteraceae bacterium
GATGGTGGCGGTGGAGAGCCCGAAGCTCTGTCCCATGCGGATCATGCCGCGCGGGACGTTATCGACCCCGCCCATCGTTGCGATGACGGTGGGGAAGAACACGCCCAGACTCAATGTGGCGATTTTCGAGCCCTCGCCGATGCCGAACCAGACGATGAACAGGGGCACCAGCGCGATTTTCGGGATCGGGAACAGCGCCGCCACCACCGCCGCGACTGGCGATCGCGTCGCCGACCACAGGCCCGCGGCGAGTCCGGTGGCCACGCCGAAGACGGTGCCAAGCACCCACCCCACCAGCAAGCGGGCCAGCGAGGCCGATAAATGTTGCCACAGCACCCCGGTTGCGATCAGCCGCCACAGTGTTGCGGCGATCGTTACGGGCGCGGGCAGAAACAGCGTCGGAATGATCCCGGCCGATGCGCCAATCTGCCAAAAGGCGACGATTGTCAGCAGGGTGAGGGCACCGGTGGTCCAACGATCGCGCGGTGAGAATCCGCCGCCCCGGAACGCGACGGGCCCGTCAATTTGCGGCATCGATCCGTTCCCGTTCGGCGACGGCGGCATCGTCGCGAATCAGCCGCCACAGGGTCCGTTCCAGCGCCTTCGCTTCGGGATCGTCCGGCGATCGTTCCAGCAACGGGCGTTCGAGGCGAAAAATGTCGCGGACGTGGCCGGGCCGGCGCGACAGCACGACGATCTGGTGCCCGAGGCGCACGGCCTCGGCCAGATTATGGGTGACGTACAGTGTCGTTGTGCCCGCGCGCGCGATCAGGGCGGCGAATTCGTCCAGCAGCAGATCGCGGGTTTGGGCATCGAGCGCGGAGAGTGGCTCGTCCATCAGCAGGCACGCCGGACGGACCGCCAAGGCGCGTGCGATGCCGGCGCGTTGCTTCATGCCGCCCGACAATTCCTTGGGCCAGGCATCGGCGAAATCGGTCAGTCCGGTCAGCGCCAGGACCTCCGTCACGCGCGCGGCCCGTTCGGCGGCGGGCAGGCATTCCAGGACCAGGGCGATGTTGGCGCGCACGCTGCGCCAGGGCAGTAACGAAAAATCCTGGAACACGTAGGTCAGCGGGTTAAGGCAGTCGTCCGCGACCGTGCCCTCTGTCCGCGCCGTCCCCGACGTGGGCGCGAGCAGGCCGCCCGCGATGTTGAGAAGTGTCGATTTGCCGCAGCCGGAGGGGCCGATCACGGCCATCACCTCGCCCGGTTCGGCGGTGAGCACGATGTCTTCCAGGACTCGCAGCTTGCCCCAGGCGTGGCCAACGTGATCCAGGATCAGGCGGAGGCCCGCGGTCATCGCACCGGGAGGAAGCGTGTGTCGATCAGCGAGTTGGGGTCGGCGTCGCCCTTGACCTGATCGCGGGATTTGAACCAGCGCAACTGCTCCTTCACATCGGCGACATCCAGCGCGGCGCCTTCGTCGTACCAGCCGGCGCCGCTGAGGATTTTCTCGCGCGCGGCGGGATCGCCGGTGAAGACATAAGTCACGATATTGGCAATGGCGGCGTCGGTGGCGGCATCCACGACGGGTTTGCCCGATGCGTCGCGGCGCAGGAAGGCATGGCGGAAATCGGCGACGCCGCGCTGGTAGGCTTTGGCGAAGCCGCGCAGGGCGGGTTCGTTGCTTTGAATCGCTTGCGCGGTGGTGAACAAAGCGGTGATTTGATACGGCACGATATCGCTGACCCAGCCGATAATATGCGCCTGTCCCGCCGCCGCCAGCGGTTTGGCCTGCGACGCGATGGCGATGGTCGCGTCCACCTGGTTGGTCGATACGGCGGCGATCATGTTCGAAATCTGCTGCACCGCGCGCAGTTGAATGGTTTTGAGATCGAAACCCCTGGCCTCGGCGATGCGCCCGATCATGTAATCGAAGGACGAGCCGAATTGCGTGATTGCGAAACTGTGGCCGCCCAGTTTTTCGGGCGATGTGAGCCCCGCGTCGAAGGCTTTGTTGGAGGCGAGGATCGCAGACCCTTCGAAACCCTGCTGTTCGTGCAGGCCGCCGCCGATGACTTTCAGGATGCCTTTTTCGGCGAGGTTGAAGAACCCGCCGGTCAGGGCGGTGACGCCGACGTCGATGTCGCCCGAAACGGCGGCGGCGGCGATGGGTTGGGCGGATTCGAAAAACCGGAACACCAGCTCAATCCCTTCGACGCCGAAATAATTTCTTTCCTGGGCGATATAAAACGGCGCGGGGGACAGGGTGCGCAGCAGGCCAAGGCGCAGCCTGGTGGCCGCGCGCGTTTGGGTGGACAGCAGGCTGGCGGCCGCGGCGATGGCGGCGATTGAGGTGCGGCGTCCGATATCCCGTGCCATCGCGTTTTCTCCCGGTTGCGCGCGTACGCCCTGTAACGCTCGCGCTATCCCACGGCAACCGGCGGCGGCGCCGGTCTTACCGTCCCCGGCGTTCTCGCCAGGCGATGAAAAGGCCGGCCGCCACGATCGCGGCGGCGCCAAACCAGGTGATGTTGTCCGGGAGATCGCCATAGAGGCCGTAGCCGATGACCGTGGCGCCGGCCAGTTGCAGATAGTTGAAGGGCGACAGCAACGATGCGGGTCCGCGCTCGAACGCTTTGGCCAGCAGGAAGTGGCCGGTGCCGCCGATCAGGCCCATGGCCAAGGACAAAGCCCAGAGTCCGGCGCCGGGGGGTGTTTTCCAGATCCAGACGACGGCCAAGGTGGCGACGGCGCCGCTGATGCACGTGGTCCAGATCGTCGTGGTCTCCGCCCGATCCTGGCCCGCGAGCATCCGGGTGACGATTTGGTATATTCCGGTGCAGCAGGCGCTGCCGACCAGCATCGCGGCGCCACGGTTGCTCGCGCCGCCGGTTCCGGGCCGGACGATGATCAGCGCGCCCGCGAAGCCCACGGCGACCGCGGCCCAACGGTAGGGGCCGACTCTTTCCTTCAGCAGCGGGGCCGACAGCGCGGTGACCACGAGTGGCGCGGTAAAACTGATCGCCGCAGCGGTGGCGAGGGAGGTTGAGACGAGGGCGGTGAAATAGAGAAACGAAGAGGCGATCGCGAAGACGCCCCGGGCCATTTGCAGGCCGGGCCGCCGCGCCACCGTGACCGGCCAGCCGTAACGGAGGAGGAAGGCCGTGGTCATGAATACAGCCGCGCCGCCGTGGCGGAAGAAGACGATCTGGAACGGATGCGCGGTGGCGGACAGCACCTTGCCGCCCGCATTCACGAAGACGATCAGGGAAACGTAGAGGCACATCAGGCCGATGGCCTGAAGCACGCGGTCGGACCGCGCGGCGATCTGCAAGGGGTGTTTCAAGGGGCGCTGCTTTTTGTCCGCGAGGCTCGCGTTGCGGTACTGGCCGCGATGGGCGCGGAGGCGGCGTCGAACGGTGCATGCTCATTGCCCCAGCCGTTGCAAAATCGCGGGGATATGCACCTGATCGCCTTTGTAATTTCCGGTCAGCGCGTACATCACCAGATTGACCCCGAAACGATACGCCAGCGTGCGTTGCCGCTGCCCGCCGGGAATGACCGCGTAAGGATTGTGCCCGCCCGCATCGATGGCCCAGGCGGAAGCCCAGTCGTTGCCGCCAAGGATGACGGGGGAGACGCTGTCGTTGGCGCGGTCCTGATCGCGCTGAGCCCAAACCGGATCGCCAGTGAAACGTCCGGGGAAATCGTTTAATAAATAGAATGAACGGGACAGCACATGCGCGGCCGTCAGGGGTGCCAAGGGCGGGATGCTCAGGGCCTTCGCCACGCGTTTCAGCGCCGCATCTGTGCCGGGCGCGAACCCGGCGCCAGAGCCGGACTCGCGTGTGTCGATCAGGATGATGCCGCCGTGCGCCATATAGGCGTTCAGCGCCGCCGCCTGATCCTTCGCGAGTTCGGGCGCATCGGCGGCGATGGGCCAGTACAGCAGGGGGTAAAGGCTCAGATCGGTGCGCCCGGGTTCGACCGCGTCGGGTTTCCCCAGCGCCGCCGCCGTGCGCCGGTTCACATATTCCGACAATCCCGCGAGGCCTTGCGCGGCCAGCGCGTCGACCCGCGGGTCGCCGGACAGTATGTGGCCCAGACGCGTGGTCAGCGCGGGGTGGGCGCCGGGATTGGCGATCGGGTCCGCCGCGTGCGCCATCTGGGGACCTATGGAGGATAGCAGGAACAACACGGCCATCGCTGCGACGCTGCGGCGCAGCAGGCCGCGCAAACCGAGGGCGAGCAGCATGTCCACCAGCAACAGCACCGTCGCGCCCGCGAGCAGTGGCGGGCCGAGTTCGCGTTCTCGCGGGGTTTCGGTCAGAGGTTCGACGGTGGCGCCGTTGACTCGGGTGACCGCGGCGAGCGCCAGGCTGGCGGCGCCCAGGTTCAGCACGCGGCGGCTGCTTTCGGGGCCGTAGAGGCCGGGCGGATGCCTTGGCGAAACCAGGGTGGACGCGAAGGCGCCCGCGGCCAGGCCGATGGCGGCTTCGGGCGGACGGCCAAGACGGCCGAACCCGTCCAGCGACTCGGCCGGGGCGAGGATGGTCGCGTCGGCGGCGTTGGTTACGCCCGCGGACAGCGCCACCAACCGGTTCAGCATCTCTACGAACAGACCGGACAGCGGCAGGTTCGACCAGTCCGCGTTCGATGTGACGTGGAACAGCACGACCCGCCCGGCACCGAGACCGCGCCAGGTCACCAGGGGCGTGCCGTCGGCCAGGGACGCCCAGGTGTGGGCGGCGAGATCGACTCTGGGCTCGGCGAGGACCTGACGGGTGACGCGGACTTCCGGTGGCACGGGCAGGCCCGCGAAGGGCGACGTCGCCGGGAAGGGGGCGAGGCCGGCGGGCTCGCTCCACGACATCGCGCCGCCAAGCTGGCGATCGCCGGTGAGCAGGGGGACCGGCAGGAGCGTGTCCGGCGATCCGGTTTCGCCAAGACGGGTGGTCTCTGCGAGGCGGGGGGCCTCGGCGAGACGGGGGCCGGCGAATCGGATGAGAAGCCCGCCTTTTTCAACCCAGGCTACGAGTGTGTCGAGCCCGGCGCCGGATGCAAGGGCCTGATCGGGCAGGATCATGACGGAGACCTCGCCGTGCGGGAGGCTGGTCGGGTCGCCGTCGCGCAGTTCGACGAAGGGCGCCAAGGCGCGGCGGGGATAAAACAGCGTCCCGGTCAGCGGCGCGTCGGCAGCGGGATCGGTGCTCAGCAAGCCGACGGGGCGGCGGCGCCAGCGTTCGTCCAGCAGCGCGACCCCGCCAGCGGAGGGCGGGCCGTCCAGCACGAGTTGGGCGATGCGGTTGCAGATTTCCAGCGGCAGGGTGAGCGGCGCGGTTCCGTCCGTCGCCCCGGCGGCGAAAGGGACCTCGGCGCGGGCCAGGGCGCGCCCGTCGCCGGAACGCGCCAGGACGATGGCGGTTTCGGCGATACCGTCCGGGCCGCGGCTGACCCGGACGGTCATGCTGCCTGCCTCGGTCTCCGGCGGGCGGAGCAGCTTTGGCGCGGGTCCGCAGCAGATTTCGGTGACGGTGCCGATCGCGGAGAGGGATTTCTCGAAGTTCGAAAAATCCGACGCGTCGGCGAGTCCGTCGGCGATATAGACGACGCTGGTGCCCGGATGGGTCCAGTCGCGCGGCACGGCGTTGCCGCGGGCGGAGGGCCAGGGCTGGGGCCTCGCCGCGCCCAGAAGCGCGCGGACATCGGCGACTGGCAGGGGCGGGGAGATCGGCGGGATGACGCCGGTTTCGCCCGCCGCAGTGGTCAGCAGCGCGGCCGGGCGTCCGGCGCGGGCGGCGCGATCCAGCACGGTGTTGGCCATCTGCATCCGGCGCGGCCAGTCAGGCGCGGTGGCCCACCCGTTGTCGATGGCGAGGAGTACGGGTCCGCGTCCGTCCAGGGAGCCGGTGCTGTCCAGCACCGGGCGGGCCAGCGCGACGATCGCCAGGCCTGCGGCGGCGAGGCGCAGCAGCAGCAGCCACCAGGGGGTGCGGGCCGGGGTTTCCTCGGTTGGGTTCAAGCCAAGCAGCAGGCGGATGGCGGGAAAGGTTTCGCTGCGCGGGGCGGGCGGGGTGACGCGCAGAAGCCACCACAGCAGCGGCAGGACGGCCAGGGCGGCCAGTGCGAGGGGCGCGGCGAAGGTCATCGGACCGCCAATGCGGCGTACATCGACAGCAGCGCGGTTTCCGGGGCGTGGTCGGTGCGATGCACGCCGAAGCCGAACCCGGCGGCGGCGCAGATCGCGGTCAACCCGTCCTGCTGCCGTTTCAGCCGGTCGCGATAGGCTTCCCGCACCGTGTCCACGCGCGGGATCAGCGCGTCGCGTTCGCCTTGCAGGCCCTGAAACCGGATGCGCCCGTCATAGGGCAAAGTGGTCTCCGCCGGGTCCAGGACCTGGAGCAAATACCCGGTGACGGGCACGGCAGCCATGTGGGCGATCGCCTCCTGGATCCGGTCCAACGGCGCCAGAAAGTCTCCGATCAGCACCACTTGCGCGTGTCTTGGCAGCGGCACCCGTGGCGGCAGGTCGTCGTCGTCGCGGGTCTGGTCCAGCTCCCCCAACACGCGATCCAGGCCGAAGCGGCCGGAAACGGCGCGGCCATGGGGGCGGAGGATGGCGACACGTTCGCCGCCGCGCAGCAACAGGGAGGCCAAAGCGAGCAGCAACAGGCTGGCGCGCTCGCGTTTTTCGGCGGCGGCGGCGCGCGATCGCCAGGCCATGGACGCGGAGCCGTCGCGCCAGAGGTAAAGGGTTTGCGCCGCGTCCCACTCGGTCTGGCGGATCAGCCAGCCTTCCGGCCCTTCGCGGCCAGATCGCGCGGATTGGCGCCAATCGACGCGGGTGACGGGGTCGCCGGACGCATAGGGGCGGAATTGCCAGAAACTGTCGCCCTGCCCGACGCGGCGGCGGCCATGCACGCCTTGCGCGACGGTTGCCGCAACCCGTTGCGCGGCGACCAGCAGGGGGGGCAGCCGCCCGCCAAGCGCCTCCGCCCGCCGTGCGCGGGCCGGATCGATCGCGGCGGGCGGAGGGTCAGCCAAGACGTTCGACCAGGCGGCCGACGATCTCGTCCAGCGCGATGCCGTCGGCGCGCGCGGAGAAATTCAAGGCCATCCGATGCCGCAGCACCGGGCCCGCCAGCGCGGCCACGTCGTCCAGACTGGGCATCAGCCGTCCGCCCAGAATGGCGCGGGCGCGGCAGGCCAGCATCAGCGCCTGCGCCGCGCGCGGGCCAGGACCCCAGGCGACGTGATGTGAGACGACGTCGATGTCGGTGCTTTCCGGGCGGCCGCCGCGCACCATGGCCAGAATCGCGTCCACCACGGTCTCGCCAATTGGCATCAGGCGGATCAGCGTCTGCGCCTCGATCAGTTCGCCGGGGGACAGGATCGCTTCCGCCGTCTGGGTGGCGGCGCCGGTGGTGGCGAGCAGCATCGCGCGCTCGGCTTCCAGGCTGGGGTATCCGATATCGATGGCCAGCAGGAAGCGGTCCAACTGGGCTTCGGGCAGGGGGTAGGTGCCTTCCTGCTCGATGGGGTTCTGGGTGGCCAGGACGTGGAACGGGGTGGGCAGCGCGTGTTGGACACCGGCGATGGCGACACGGCGTTCTTGCATCGATTGCAGCAAAGCGGATTGGGTGCGCGGGCTGGCGCGGTTGATCTCGTCGGCCATCACCAACTGGCAGAACACGGGGCCGGGGACGAAGCGGAAGCTGCGGCGGCCCTCGACCTCGTCCAGGACCTCGCCGCCCACGATGTCGGCGGGCATTAGGTCGGGGGTGAACTGAATGCGTTTGGTGTCGAGGCCGAGGACGACGCCCATGGTTTCGACCAGGCGGCTTTTGCCGAGGCCGGGGACGCCGATCAGCAGGCCGTGGCCGCCGGACAGAACGGTGATGAGGGTTTGTTCGACGACCTGTTCCTGGCCGAAGATCACGGCGCCGATGGCGGCCCTGGCTTTCGCCATGCGGACACCCAGGGCGTCGAGGCGTTCGATCGCGCGTTCGGGGGCGTGTTCGGAGGCCCCGGCCGGCCGGTTTTGTGGCGGAGGGGCCGTGGTGGCCGGCATCGCGAAGGTCCTTTCATGCGGGGCGGGCCGCGTCCCGTGGGGCTGATCCGCCGAAGCGCAGATGCTAGCCGTATCGGGGGACGGAATGGAACCTCTGGAATCGGGCGCGCGGCTGGCTGTCCGGGCGAACGGTGGCGAGG
This sequence comes from Acetobacteraceae bacterium, assembly GCA_043782125.1. Taxonomy (GTDB): domain Bacteria; phylum Pseudomonadota; class Alphaproteobacteria; order Acetobacterales; family Acetobacteraceae; genus Rhodopila. The sequence goes on from JAYWAX010000713.1 coordinate 8,155, forward strand.
CTTGCGATTGTGGGGTCAGCTGCCGGGGATCGTGCGGCCGCGCGCGCGGGTCCGCACCAACCATTTTGCCGGTTCCGTCTTGGGGCGCTCGCTTGAATCTCGCTGCCCGCCTTTCTCCGTCGTGGCACGGTTCGACCGGGCCAGCGGGCGCGGCGGCCCAGCATGGGTATGGGCTTGAACCAGCGTCGCGTGTGCCGTCGAATCGGCGGAGGTGCCGTTCCCGATGGTCCGGTCGAGCCGAACCATGACGTGGCGGAGGGACGGCATGCCTTCAGGCGATTGCCCCGGGTTCCGTCGCGCGGCGGCCATCAAATCGGCGATCGCGGGGCTCGCTTTTGTCAAATGATGGTCCAGAAGGAGATAGGCACTTCCGTCGAAGGGGGGATGCTACCTATATCGTGTCAGGCAATGGCTTAACCGGATAACATGGGAGACGGAGCGTGAACGATGTCACTTCGCCCGTAACCATCTCGCTTGCGCCTGTCTTGCCCGCGGCGGGCTCCGCCGCGCCTGTCGCGCCCGCGTCGGGCCTGGGCGCCTCTGTCGCGGCCGCGCCGGTTTCGATCCCGCCCATCCCGATCGCGTCGTGCTTGGACGCGGGGGCGGAGAGGATCGCACTTGCGTCCGGTTCGGCCGAACCCGCGCGCAAAGCCCGCGTGCCGGTGGAATGGGGCACGCTGCCGTTTCTGATCCGGCGCGATGGCACCTGGCTGTACAGGGGCTCGCCGATCCCGCGCAAGGAACTGGTGTGTCTGTTCGCCTCTGTCCTGCGCCGCGACGCGGACGGCGCCTGGCGGCTGGAAACCCCGGCCGAACGGGGGCGGATCGAGGTCGAGGACGCGCCCTTCGTCGCGGTCGAGCTCGACTGGTCCGGCGACGGGCGGCAGCAGATCATGTCTTTCCGCACCAACATCGACCAGGTCGTCGCCGCCGGTCCGGACCATCCGATTCGCGTGTCGCACGATGTGCTGACGTCAGAGCCGGTGCCGTATATTTTGCTGCGCGATGGCGATGGCGCGCACGGGATCGAAGCGCGGATCGGCCGCGCGGTGTATTACGAACTGGTGGCGCTCGCGGTTCCGGAATACGTGGGGACCCAACTGATGCTGGGGGTATGGTCCTCCGGCGTTTTCTTTCCTCTGGGCCTGATGCCCAGTGAAGATGGCGAAGACGAATTTTGACCCCTGACTCCCTCCGGTTGCTGCTGGCCTCGATTGTGGGCACCGCCAACGTGGTTTACGGCGAGGAAATCCTCCACGATCTGGACCAGCCGCCGGTCCCCGCCGCCGTGCTGGTGCCAATCGTATTGGGCCCGCAGCCGTCGTTGCTGCTGACCCGGCGCACGGCACACCTGAAAAAACACGCGGGCCAGGTCAGCTTCCCCGGCGGCCGCATCGACCCCGAGGACGCGCATGCCGAGGCAGCGGCGCTGCGGGAGGCGCAGGAAGAAATCGGCCTCGACCCCGCGCATGTGGAGATCGTCGGGCGGATGGACGATTATGTGACTGGCACAGGTTATCGGATCACGCCGGTACTGGGGCTGCTGCCGGCGGGCCTGTCGTATCAGCCGTCGCCGCACGAGGTCGAAGACGTGTTCGAATTTCCGTTTACGGTGCTGCTCGATCCCGGCGCGCCGCGGCGTCAAAAGCAGCATGTACAGGGTCAATGGCGGGAATATTGGGTGTGGCCGCATCCGGACCATTTCATCTGGGGCGCGACGGCGGCGATCATGCACCATCTGGCGGGTAAGCTGCGCGGCGCGGCAGCGGGCGGCCGGTAACATGCGGTTCGCGGAATTCGGTTTGCTGTTTTTGCCTTTGGCGATCTTCATCGCGTGGCGGATCATGGCGCCCACTGGCGCGCCGCCGAAATCCCTGGTCTGGAGCGTCGTCGCGGCGGTTGTCGCCATCGGCGTGTTCCTGTTCGTTCTGCGTTATGAGGACGCGGCGCCGCCCAATGCGGGTTACGTTCCGGCTCGCCAGGACGGCGCCCATATCCTGCCGCCCAAAGTCGAGCGGATCCCGCCCGCCGTTGTGAGATGACCGAGGCGCCGGCGTGCCGGATCGCGCCGCCGGATTTCCTGTCCGATCCCGCTTTGTCGGCTTTGCTGGACTTGCTGCCGGAAGCGCGTGTCGTGGGCGGCGCGGTGCGGGATGCGCTGGCGGGACGGGCGCTGGTGGATGTCGATCTGGCCTCGCCGTTGACGCCGGAGGCCGTGATGGCGCGGCTGGCGGCGGCGGGGGTGAAAACCGTCCCGACGGGGCTGACGCATGGGACGGTGAGCGCGATCGTGTCTGGGCGCGCCGTGGAGATCACGACTCTGCGGCGGGATATCGAAACCGACGGGCGGCACGCAATTGTGGCGTTCACGGACGACTGGCGCGAAGACGCGGCGCGGCGGGATTTCACCATCAACGCGATGTCGATGACCCGGGACGGCGCCGTGTTCGATTATTTCGGCGGGATCGCCGATCTGCGCGCGGGCCGCCTGCGCTTCGTGGGCGATGCGGCGGCGCGGGTGGCGGAGGACTACCTGCGCGTGTTCCGATTTTTCCGGTTTTACGCCCGTTACGGCGGCTTGGCGCCGGACGAGGCCACCGTGACGGCGTTACGGGAGGCGGTGCCGCATCTGGCGCGGCTGTCGGTGGAACGCGTGTGGGGCGAATTGGCACGCATTCTGGCCGCGCCCGATCCCGTGGACGCGTTGGCGCTGATGGACGGGTTGGGCGTGCTGGCGGCGGCAGTGCCGGAGGGGGCGGACCTCGGCGCGCTGTCCCGTGCCATCGCGGCGGGGGCGCCGGGGGATCCGGTGTTGCGGGCGGCGGCGTTGCTGCACAGCGACCCGCTGGCCTTCGCAGTCCGGTTGAAGCTGTCGCTGGCGGCGCGCGACCGTCTGCTGGCGCTGTGGCAAGCGCCCTTGGCGCGGCCTGAGGACGGCGATGCCGCGCTGCGGCGTTTGTTGGCGGACACGGATGCCGAAATTTTGGCGGGCCGGACGTTTCTGGCGGGTGGCGGCGGGCCGGACTGGGACGGGCTGAGGCGCCGGTTGGCGGCGATGCCAATGCCGGTTTTTCCGCTGGCTGGCCGCGATATTCTCGCGCCTGGTCTACCACCTGGGCCGCGGGTCGGCGCCTTGCTGCGGGACGTGCGGGCCTGGTGGGTTAAGGGCGGATGCGTGGCTGATTCCGAGGCGTGCCGGAACGAGGCGCGGCGGCGGATTGCGGAGGAGGGCGGCGTGGCGTGAGGGAGGGGCGGCTCGGCCGGGTGGTTATGACCGCTGTAACGGGCAGCGCCCGCGTGCCTTGGCCCGCGCTGTCCTACCGCTTCACAAGCGTCCCGGGCCCGGCTTCCGTGAACAGTTCCAGCAGACACGCGTGCGGCACGCGGCCGTCCAGGATGACGGCGCCTTTCACGCCCTGGCGCACGGCATCGACGCAGCACTCGACCTTTGGAATCATGCCGCCAGTGATGGTGCCGTCGGCGATCCGTTCCTCCACGTCCGACAGGGTCAGCGACGGGATCAGCGCCTTGTTCTTGTCCAGCACGCCCGCCACGTCGGTCAGCATCAGCAGCCGGTCCGCGTGCAACGCGCCCGCGACGGCGGCGGCCACGGTATCGGCGTTGATGTTATAAGTCTGACCGTCGTCGCCGATGCCCACCGGGGCGATCACTGGCACCAGCCCGCCGCCGGTCAGCGCGTGGATGACGCGGACATCGACGGCGGTGGGCTCGCCGACAAAGCCCAGGTCGAGGACTTGTTCGATGCGGCTGCCGGGGTCGATTTTGGTGCGGCGGAGTTTGCGGGCCCGGATCATGCCGCCGTCCTTGCCGCAGATGCCGACGGCCAGGGCGCCGGCCTGCGTGATCAGGCCGGAGACGTATTTATTGACGGTGCCGGCCAGCACCATTTCCACGACCTCGACCATCGCGGCGTCGGTGACGCGCAGTCCGTCGATGAAGGTGGACGTGATCGCGAGCCGCTTCAGCATCGCGTTGATCTGCGGTCCGCCGCCATGCACCACGACCGGGTTGATCCCCACCTGTTTCAGCAGGGCGATGTCGCGGCCGAATTCCAGCGCGAGGTGTTCTTCCCCCATCGCGTGGCCGCCGTATTTCACGACAATGGTCGCGCCGGCATAACGGCGCAGGAAGGGCAGCGCCTGCGCCAGGACATGCGCCCGCTCGGTCGCGGCGGAGAGTTCGGAGGGAGATGTCGTGCTCATGGCCGCCGAGGTAGAGCGTGGCGCCAACCGGGGTCAAGTCCGGGGGGCGGGTACAGGGTCAGCCCTTGAGGATACTCATGAACAGCATCAGCAGCAGAAGCGCGGCTCCCTGAAGCAGGACACGGTAGCGCATGAATCGGTTGGAGGTGGCGCCGCTCACCCCGCGTGCCATGCCGATCAGGCCGGCGAAGAGCATGCCAAGGGTGCCCAGCATGAGAAGGCCGACGGCGAGGGAGGCGAAGGTGCGCATAGGAGAGAGTATAGTGGATTGTTCGCGTGGGATCACCCCCGGTGTTGGTTTCGACAGGAATTTTCGTCGGCGGGACAATCTCTTGAGCGCTCGCGCCGCCGTCGTGGCATTTCCCCGAGCCGGCCATCGGTCGCGGCATGAACGGCCTATGTTCGAAGAACAGCCGGGCCGTCCCCTTGGCGGCCTCCGAACGCGCGGCTGGGTGGTTATGCCGCGTCCGATCGCCCGCTGCTGGGCCGGCGGCGCCTCCGATTCATACCGTTGCCCTGCCGGCGTGTCCTAAATCGCGATCGCGTAGGCTGGCCGCCGCGGATCCGCCCCGCCGCCGATCAGCCCGGTTTTCGGATCGGACAGGATCGCCTCGACCGACCCGGCGAGGTGGCTCCAATCCGGCCAATCCTTGATTTCGTGGCCGCGCGCGGCGAGTTCGTCTTTGACGTGTTGGGAAATCCGGCCCTCGACGGCCAGGCGTCCCGGGAAATATTCGAATGGCGCGAAGGACGAGGGAAAGGAATACGACGCCACGCGCGGCGCCTCGATCGCGGTTTGCGGGTCCATGCCAAAATGCATGATATTTAACAATACCTGCGCCATCGCCTGGATTTGCACGTCGCCGCCGGGTGTGCCGAAGGGCAGGACGCCGCCGTCTTCGGTCACCAGGATCGCCGGGTTCGGGGTCAGACGCGGGCGTTTGCCTGGCGCGACTCCGGCGGGATGGTTCGGGTCCGGGCGGCTCTGGGAACCGCGGCCGGAGGGGGTAATGCCCAGACCGGGAACGACGGGAACGTTGCCGGACCCGTCGGAGGGGGTGGCGGAGAAGGTGTTGCCCCAGCGATCGACGACGCAGCAATACGATGTATCGGCCTCGACTTTCGGCATGTCGCGCGTGCTGGCCGCGTAGGACCGGTTGGGTAGATCGAGCGGGGCGGGCATGGCGCCGAAGGCCCGGTCGTCGCGCACGGCGGCGGCGCGGCGGGCGATGGTGGCGGGATCGAGCAAATGATCCACCGGCACGTCGACGAAGCGGGGGTCGCCGTAATGATATTCGCGATCGGCCAGTGCCAGATTGAAGCATTCGACGATACGATGGATGTAGTCGGCCGAGTTGTGCTTCAGTCCGTCGATTCCGACATGGTCGATCAGCGCCATCGCCTGTTGCAGCGCGGGCCCCTGGCACCACGCGCCGCAGGTCAGCAGCTCGTGGCCGCGCCATTTCCGCCGCACGACGGGTTCGATGGCGGAATGGTAGTCCGCCAGGTCCTCCATGGTCAGATAGCCGCCTTCCTGTTTCTGGTATGCGGCGATTTCGCGGGCAATGTCGCCTTTGTAAAACGCGTCGTGCGCCGCCTGAAGGCCTTTCATGCGGTCCGGTCCGGCGGCGCGATCCTGGTCCACCATGTATTGCAAGGTTTTCGCCAGGTCGGATTGCACGAATTTCTCACCGGGCTTCGGCACGCGTCCCCCGGGCAAAAAGATCGCGGTGTTGGAGGCCCAGCGACGGTATTCGTGCTCATGCGAGGCGATGGAGGTGGCGAGGAGCGGATAAACCGCAAACCCTTCGGCCGCGAAACGAATCGCGGAGGCGGCGACATCGGCGAAGCGCATGGTGCCGTGGCGGCACAGCGCGACGATCCAAGCGTCCGGCGCGGCGGGAACCACCGTGCGCAGGACGCCGTCGGGGATTTTGCCGCCGTGTTCGCGCATGAACAGATCGGCAGGCAACGATTTTGGCCACCAGCCGAGACCGGCAATGCTCTCCACCGTGCCATCGGCGAGCCGCAGAATAATCGGCGCGACGCCCGCGACGTTCACCAGGTCCGGTTGCAGCACGCCCAATGCGATCCCCGCCGCGCATCCGGCGTCGATGGCGTTGCCGCCTGCTTCCAATATGGAAAATCCCGCAGCGGCGGCGAGGTAATGGCCGGCCGAAATGGCGTGGCGTGTCCCGTGGATCGTGGGCCGGTGGCTCATGGCGCGCATCCCCTGCTGTTGGTTGGTTCCTTCCGCCGCCCGCCCGTGTTCGCTGGGCGCGCTTTCACAGGGAAAGAGTGTCAGGCGGAAGGCGCCGCGACGCAAGATACCATGCGCGCAACAGAGGCTCGTGCGTTATCGCTGGAATTCCAGGGCAATGCGGCCTACTGTTTTGTCATGTCCGACGCGCTTTATGAACAAGATGTCCTCGCATGGTCGGAGCAGCAGGCCGATCTGCTCCGCCGTCTCGCGCGCGGCGAACGGGTGAACGATATCGACTGGGCTCATGTCGCCGAGGAGATCGAGGACGTGGGGCTGTCCGAACTCAATGCCGTGCAATCGTATTTGCGTCAGATGCTGGTGCACCTCCTGAAATTGCGCGGCTGGCCCGAACTCGGCGCGGAGCGGCATTGGCGGGCGGAAATCGTCGCGTTTCAGGCGGATGCGTCGCAGCGGTTTTCGCCGTCGATGCGTCGGCGGATCGCGCTGGACAAAGTGTACGGGCGTGCCGTCCGGCAGATCGACGTGACGGCATATGACGGGATATCGGCCCAGTACTCGCCGGAGACCTGCCCGGTGACGCTCGACCAACTGCTGAACGTGTCCTGCGCCGAACTTGAAGCCGCCTTCCGTGAGGCCGATTCCGGCGGCGCCTGAAACCGGCGCGGCGCCGCCCTCCACAACGCGGGACAATCGTGGTTGACGGCCCGCGGGGCAGCGCCGCTTTACGCTGCCTGTTCCATTGTCGAACTCAGGCCTGCCACGGTGGTGCGATGCATGTCCCGCGGTTCGGTCGCGTCGAAGGGCCGCGAACGGTGCATGGTCGCCTGGTTGTCCCAGACCACCAGGTCGAATTTTTTCCACTCGTGCGCATAGACATATTTCCGCTGCGTCGCGTGTTCGATCAGATCGCGCAGGAAGGCGCGCGCCTCCGGGATCGGCCAGCCCAGAATGGAGCCGGCGTGCGACGCGAGATACAGCGATTTCCGCCCGGACGACGGATGCCGCCGGATCAGGCGTTGGCGCACCGGGGCGAAGGCGTGGCGTTCTTCTTCGGTGAAGTCGCCAAAGCCGATCTGGGCGCGGGAGAACAATTGGCTGTGTTCGCAGACCAGGTCCTGGCACTCCGCTTTGGTGGCGTCGTCCAGCGAGTCGTAAGCGGCCCGCATGTCGGCGAATTCGGTGTTGCCGCCTTTCGCCGGGATGACGCGAGAGGACAGCAACGAATATTTGGCGGGCACGACCTTGAAGGAACTGTCGGAATGCCAGAGCCGGGTTCCCAGACTGAACAGCCGCCGCCGGTTCTCGCGCCCCAGGACGTTGTTGTTGGCGTCGAGGTTCGAAATATCCGCGATATGCGCGCCCAACCGCTGTTCCTTGCTGTCGCGCAGGTTGTTGGTGGCGAGTTCCAGTTCTCCGAAATTCCGCGAAAACGCCATTTGCGTCTCGTCGGTCAGGTGCTGATCGTTGAAGACCATGACCCCATAATGGTCCATGCCCTTTTCGATTTCGCGCGCCTGTTCCGGGGTCAAGGGTTTCGTGATGTCGATCCCCGACGCGATGCCGCCGAAGAATGGGCGGGAAACGGGATCGATCGGGCGAATGGACAATGTCATGGCAACCTCCCTGGATGTGCGAGCGATGGCGGCTTCGTTGGATGGGAGGGTGTGAACCCTGGGGGCGGCTGTCAACATGTCCCCTCTGCGCGCGCAGGCCTCGCTGGAAATCGCGCCCGGTCCCGGCGGCTCCGTTCGCGAAGAAATCGCCGCGTGGGACCGTCCGGTGCCTTCGGTCGCGATGTGTTGCCGCCCCGGATGGCCCGGTCGGGCCGTGCCATGACGGGAAGAGGCACGGCGGTGTCGTTCAGGCGATCGCCAAGGTTAAGGCGCACGCGCGCCTTGCTCCCTCGCCCCCCAATGCTTTATGCGGCATCGCACCACGCCACCGGAAAAGCCCCCGAGATGACCGAGCGACTGTCGGAACGCCCCCAAGGGGGACCATTGTCCTTTCAGGACCTGATCCTGAAGCTGCACGATTTTTGGTCGCGGCAAGGCTGCGTGATCCTGCAACCCTACGACCTGGAAATGGGCGCTGGCACCTTCCACCCCGCCACGACGTTGCGCGCACTTGGTCCCAAACCCTGGGCGGCGGCGTATGTGCAGCCGTCGCGGCGCCCGGCGGACGGGCGCTATGGCGAAAACCCCAACCGCTTGCAGCATTATTATCAGTATCAGGTGATCGTAAAGCCCAGTCCGGCCGACGCGCAGGCGCTGCTGCTGGCCAGTTACCGGGAAATCGGCCTGGATCCGCTGCGCCACGACTTTCGTTTTGTCGAGGACGACTGGGAAAGCCCCACACTGGGCGCCTGGGGTCTGGGCTGGGAAGTCTGGTGCGACGGCATGGAAGTGGGCCAGTTCACCTATTTCCAGCAGGTCGGCGGCATCCCGGTGACGCTCCCCAGCTTTGAGATGACCTATGGCCTGGAACGCCTGACCATGTATGTCCAGGACAAGGAGAATGTTTTCGACATCGATTTCAACAACGCGGGCGTGAAATACGGCGACGTGTTTCTCCGCGCGGAACGCGAATACAGTGCGCACAACTTCGAATATTCCGACCCGGCGATGCTGTCTCGTCACTTTGCCGACGCCGAAACGGAATGCGCTTCGTTGCTGAAACACGGGCTCGCGTTGCCCGCCTACGACCAGTGCATCAAGGCGAGTCATTTGTTCAACCTGCTGGACGCGCGCGGCGTGATCAGCGTGACCGAACGCGCCAGCTTCATCGGCCGCGTCCGAACTTTGGCCAAGGCCTGCTGCGAGGCCTGGGTTGCGGGGGACAACTGACATGGCCCATCCCGCCCGCGATCCCGAGGATATCGAGGCACAGCTACAACGCATGCTCGCGCTGGGCCGGGAAATACGCGCGCATATCAAGGGCGAGATCACGTCGAGCACGGACTGCTTTTACGACGAAGACGGTTTGCCGCTCCGTGGCGGTAATTTCGCCCTCACCGACATCCAATCGGCGTTAAAGGACTGATTATGGCCGAGCTTTTCCTGGAACTGTTCAGCGAGGAAATTCCGGCCCGGATGCAGGCCCGCGCGGCAGACGATCTCGCGCGCCTGATGACCGATGCCCTCGCGGGTCTGACGCCGAAGCAGGTCCGGACCTGGTATGGCCCGCGCCGCCTCGCGCTGGCGGTGGAGGTTGAAGCCCAGGTGGCGGCGGTGAGCTCGATTGAGCGGGGACCGCGGACGAGCGCGCCGGAGCAGGCGTTGATGGGATTCCTGCGCAAGCACAATGCCATCAAGGACCAGGCGCGCCAGGAAGGCGATTACTGGGTGCTGGAAAAGACGGCCGATTCCGTTGCTGCGCCGGTGCTGATCGCTTCTGCCGTGCCGGGTGTTCTGCGAAAAATGCCGTGGCCCAAATCCATGCGCTGGGGCGGCACCAGTCACTTCACCTGGGTTCGCCCGTTACGCCGGATTGTTTGTTTGCTCGATGGCGCCGTTGTGCCCTTCGATCTCCGCGACGGGGCCGACGACGGCCATGGCCTGGCCTCCGGCGATCTGACCGAGGGGCATCGGTTTCACGCACCGGGGGCGTTCGCCGTCTCGGGCGCCGCCGATTGGGCCGCGAAACTCCGGGACCGCCGCGTGCTGGTCGATGTCGCGGACCGTAAGGCGGCGATCGCCAACGGCATCGCCACGATCGCGGCGGCCAGAGGTATCGCGGTGGTGGAAGATGCGGGTCTTTTGGATGAAGTCGCCGGCCTGGTCGAATGGCCGGTGCCGCTGGCGGGCCGGATCGCGGCCGAACACATGGACCTGCCGCCCGAGGTCATGCAAGTCTCGATGCGGATCAACCAGCGCTATTTCGCGACCCGGACGCCGGATGGCAAAGCCGCGCCGTGGTTTATTTTCGCCGCCAATGTCGAGGCGGACGACGGCGGCGCGGCAATCGTCGCGGGTAACGAACGGGTGCTGCGGGCGCGGTTCGCCGATGCGCGGCACTTCTGGGACCTCGACCGCAAGGCGCGGCTGGAAAGCCTTCTGCCAAAGCTCGAAAATGTTACGTACCACGCGTCCCTGGGTTCGCAATGGCTGCGGGTTCTGCGCTTGCAAAATTTGGCCCGCGTCATCGCGCCCTGCGTCGGCGCGAGTGAAACCCTGGCCGATAAAGCGGCTGAACTCGCGAAGGCCGATCTTGTCAGCGGCATGGTTGGCGAGTTTCCCGAATTACAAGGCGTGATGGGGCGCTATTACGCGCTTGGGCAGCAGGCCGATGCTGCGGTCGCCGACGCGATTCGCGACCACTACGCGCCCCGAGGTCCTTCGGAAAAGACGCCTTCGGCGCCAGTTTCCGTCACTGTCGCGTTGGCTGACAAACTGGAACACCTCCACGGCTTTTGGTCTACCGGGGAAAGGCCGACTGGCTCGGGCGATCCATATGCGCTCCGTCGCGCGGCGTTGGGCGTGGTTCGAATTATTCGGGACAACCGCATTCGGATGCCGCTCCGACCAATCCTGGCTTCCGCCACGCAATTCCTTAAAGGTCAGAATCGCCCAATTGTCGATGCCGATATGGCCGAGGTGATTCTGGATTTCATTGTCGATCGCCTTTTCGTGCAGCTCCGAACCGAAGGTTTGCGCCACGATATCCTCGCGGCCATGTTTGTTTTTTCAGATTACACGGATCAGCGAAAAAGGGACGACGACATCACCAGATTGCTCGCCCGTACCGCGTCCGTCGCCGCGTTCCTTGGCCAGGACGCCGGCGTCGACTTGTTGGCCGCGTACAAGCGTGCCGCGAACATCCTCCGCGACGAAACAGGCGAGGATGGCCGCCACACGGATAGGCTGGAAACTAAGTTGCTGGTGGAAGCGCCGGAACAGGCGTTACATCAGGCGCTCGGGGCAAGTGAGACAATCAAGGCGCTGGTCACGGCGGAGGACTTCACCGGAGCTATGACTGAAATGGCCAGATTGCGCGGACCGCTCGACGCATTTCTTGACGGCGTGACGGTGTACACGCCCGAACTCCCAATACGCCGCAATCGTTTGCGGTTACTCAATCAGGTGCGGACCACGATGGACCGCGTCGCGGATTTTTCCCGGATCGAAGGGTAATGGAGCAACCATGACCAGGTGGGTTTACGGCTTCGGCGGCGGCGATAACGATGGCCGCGCCGACATGAAGAACCTGTTGGGCGGCAAGGGTGCCAACCTGGCGGAAATGGCCTCGATCGGCCTGCCGGTCCCGCCCGGCTTCACCATCACGACCGAGGTTTGCACGGCCTTTTACGACAACAACGAAAACTACCCCGGCGACCTCGCCGCGCAGGTCGAAGCCGGCCTGGCCCAGATCGAGGCCACCGTCGGCCAGACATTCGGCGACGTCGAAAACCCGCTGCTGGTGTCCGTCCGCTCTGGCGCCCGCGTTTCCATGCCCGGCATGATGGACACCGTCCTCAACCTGGGCCTTAACGACCAGACGGTCGAAGGGCTCGCGAAAGCCGCGCGCGACGACCGATTCGCCTGGGATTCCTACCGCCGCTTCATCCAGATGTATGGCTCCGTCGTGCTGAACGTCGATCATCATCAGTTCGAGGAAATCATCGAATTCGCCAAGGTGGAGGCGGGCGTGTCCGAGGACACGGGCCTGACCGCGACCGATTGGCGCCGCGTGGTCGCGGCGTACAAAGACCTGGTGGCCAAGGAAACCGGCAAGCCCTTCCCGACCGATCCGAAAGAACAGCTTTGGGGCGCGATCGGGGCCGTGTTCGGCTCTTGGATGAACCCGCGCGCGATCACGTATCGCCGCCTGCACGACATCCCCGCAGGATGGGGCACCGCCGTCAACGTCCAGGCCATGGTTTTCGGCAACATGGGCGAAGACTGCGCCACCGGCGTCTGCTTCACGCGCGACCCCTCGACCGGCGAAAATATGTTCTATGGCGAGTATCTGGTGAACGCCCAGGGAGAGGATGTGGTTGCGGGCATCCGTACGCCGCAACCATTGTCGAACGCCGCCGCGCGCACGGACGAGGTCGCGTTGGAAGTGGCGATGCCCCAGGCCTACGCGGAGCTGATGGCGGTCCGGGAAAAGCTGGAAAAGCATTATTTGGACATGCAGGACATCGAGTTCACGGTCCAACGCCACAAGCTGTTCATGCTGCAAACGCGCAACGGCAAACGCACCGCCGCAGCATCGCTGCGCATGGCCGTGGAAATGGCGAATGAGGGCCTGATCGACCGGTCCGAAGCGGTGAAGCGGGTCAACCCGTCCTCGCTGGATCAGTTGCTGCACCCGATGCTCGACCCCAAGGCACCGCGGAAAGCGCTGGCCAGGGGCCTGCCCGCCAGTCCCGGTGCGGCCTGCGGCATCGTCGTTTTCAACGCCGATGAGGCGGAAAGCCGCGCGCTGAAGGGCGAGGCGGTCATTCTGGTTCGCGTCGAAACCTCGCCCGAGGACATCCACGGTATGCATGCCGCCCGTGGCATCCTGACGACACGGGGCGGCATGACCAGCCACGCGGCGGTGGTCGCACGCGGCATGGGCCGGCCCTGTGTGTCCGGCTGCGGCGGAATTTCCGTCAATTACGGGGCGCAAA
>JAYWAX010000714.1:0-2855 GCA_043782125.1 Acetobacteraceae bacterium
TATAGGAGTACACCGTGCCCTTGCCCTCGACTGCGGTCCAGGTCGCGTTCGGACACGCGCACCATGGGCAGGCGGTCGTCGGCGGGTAGCGCAATTGCGAACAATCGTCGCATTTTTGCAGATGGAAATCGTGCGCCGCGCAGTGTTTGAAATACGCGACATTCTCGCCGTCGAGGTCTTCGACTGACAGCGACATTCCCATGTAATCGCCTGTGAGACTCATGACATCATCTCCCTTCAGTAGCCGCGCCGCATGACCATCGCGGACGTGGTCATGGGGTTGGCCCAACCGAGATTCGCGGTGATTTCGATATCCTTTACGCAGCGGCAGCCGCCCTCGCGATAATCGTAGGTGTGAATTTTCTTGCCATCCGCCCCCTCCGGGCAGGAATCGTCCACCGTACCGCGAAGCTGGCGAACGTTTTCGATCACCATGTTCATCCCATGTGTATAGGCCTCGCACAGATGGCCGCCCGACGTGTTGTTCGGCCGCCGTCCGCCGAGACGGGTGATGCCGGACGAAACATATTCGCCGCCCTCACCCTTCTTGCAGAACCCGTAATCTTCGAGCTGAAGCATGGAGGTGAAGGTGAAGGCATCGTAAGCGCCGGTGGCGTCCACATCTTCTGGACCCACGCCCGCGTTCGGCCACAAAATGTCCTTGGCGTAGTATCCGCCGACCCGCGAGATCGGCCCATGCTGATAGTGCATGTCCATGCGAGGCTTGCTGCATCGCCCGACAATGCCACGGATTTGCGGCGATTTATGCTTCAGGTCTTTCGCCCGTTCCGTTGACGTGACGATGATCGCGGTGCCGTTATCGGTCTCAACGCAGCAATCCAGCAGATGCAGCGGTTTGCAGATCATGCGCGACGACAGCACCTCGTCCACCGTAAAGCGCTTTTTATAATAGGCTTTCGGGTTGTTGGAGGCATGTTCGGAATGCACGACCTTCACCATGGCCAACTGCTCAGGCGTGGTGCCGTATTCGTACATGTGCCGCATGAAAGTGGGGGCGAAATTCTGGCCCGCGCTCTGCCAGCCATAAGCGCGGTTGTGCAGCATGTCGCCGCTGACCGGCGCCGCCGACCGGGCCCCGGTGCCGCCGATACGGACCTGAGAGAAGCCGTTCATGGCGCGGAAAATCGCGACTGTCTTGCACAGACCGGCTTCCATGACGCCGATGGCGATTCCGATCAGCGCCTCTGTCGACGAACCGCCGCCGATGCAGTCCATGTAGAAATTCAGCCGCGCGCCGATATCGCCCGCCATGAAGGTGGCGGAGGTCGAATCGTTACCGGAATACGACAGCATACCATCGACGTCCGACGGCTTCAGGCCGGCGTCCGCGATCGCATTGCGCAGCGCCCATGTTCCAAGCGCGCGCGTGGTCTTTCCCGATCCGCGCGTATAACTCGTCTCCCCGATCCCCACGATGGAATATTTATCGCGCAGGTATTTTGGTGTCGATACATCGGTATCCGCGGGTAGTGGCATGTCCGTTCTCCCCATCTCTTTCTGTCCGTCCCACGTCAGGCTGGCCCCGGGCGCCGCGCACGTCAATCTCCCGCCCCGATATCCCGCCGCCGAAAGGGCTTGAGACACCGGGCGCCACCCGGTACGATCCCGCGTCCTCAGGGCATGGAGCGTATAAATGAACGACGTCGTTCGATTCCCCGGCACGGTCGAGTGGTCCGGCGAAAACCCGGGTATTTATCTTAAATCCGCGCCAGATGGGCCGTTCACCACCCTGGCCACGTTTTTCCGGGTGATCCTGTCGCCGCACGGGCGCGGCCATGCGCTGATTTTATTGCAGCCGCCATCCGATTACGCCCGCATGCTGAATGTCTGCCTGACCGACAACGAGCCGATGGCACGCTGGCTGGTGGAAAATTTTGTCTCGCATTTTGCCGCGTTCCGCGGCCATGACGGTTTGAAGACCCTGGCATACCGTCCCTTGGACAGCGTTGTCAGCGGTGGCGATCCGGCCAATATTTATTCCGAAACCGTGCTCGCCGGCGATTTAACCGTGCAGTTGACCTGGTCCGGTCTGGGCTTGCCATTCTGTTTCGCGCATACGCCGGCCACGTCCGCGACGGGCCGCCATCACATGCCCAGCCTTTTCATTGGTTGCCTCGACGCCTCGATCCAGGTCAACGGGCGGCGTCTGCCGGGCAGCCCTGTCCCGCGGGAGGTCGCGGGCCGGAAGATCGCCACGGCGATGCTGGCCTTCGCCGAGACCTGGGTATTGGCAGAGTAACCCGCGCTCAGCCCGCCGCGAGGACCGGACCGCGGCTCGCTCTGACCCGTGGCGGCCCGCCGAACACGATCTGCACCACACCTGCCAGCGCGCCGCAGGTGACGCCGATCCGCCAGGCGAGGTCATAGGACCCGAACGTGTCGAAGATGATGCCGCCGCCCCAGGCGCCGATCACTGAACCCGCCTGGTGGATCACGAAGGACAAGCCCAGAATGGTGGCCATGTAACGGGTGCCAAACAATTCGGCGACGTAGCCGGACACCAGGGGAATGACACCCAGCCACAGCATGCCCATGGCGGCGGCGAAGATCAGCGTGCTCGTGGGCGTTGGCGGGACCATGAAGTAGATCGCGATCACCGTCGAGCGGCCGAGATAGGTCACGCCGAGCAGGATGTATTTGGGAAATTTGCTCCCCAGCCAACCCGCGGTCCAGGACCCCACGATGTTTACCCCGCCGATGATCGCCAGCGCCGACGCGCCCAGCATCGGGTCCTGCCCGCACAAAGCGAGATAATTCGGCAGATGGGTGTTGATGAAGATCAGGTTCAAACCGCAGACGAAATAGGTGCAGCACATGATCACGAAGCGGCGATT
>JAYWAX010000715.1:0-2852 GCA_043782125.1 Acetobacteraceae bacterium
GATCGTGCCTTCCTCCCTGACCGCGGCCAACGCCACTTTCGACTGGAACTCGGGTCCGTGTTTCTTCCGCGTATTGGCCATGTCTCACCTTCGGCCAAACGGCCGCTCCAAGGGAAGACTCTCTTGGCTACCTGTCCAGTTTCCGGGGTCCACCTTACATAGCGCGGTGCCAAAGCTTTCCTTCACATGGCGCGCGGTGTCCGTGCAGCCGGCGAACCAAGTGAACTCACCCGCCGAGAGCGTGGTCGGCACGCAGATCGCCCGCGCGCCGGGCGGGTTCGTGGGCGGACGCCCGGTCTTGCCGTCGGGGGTGACATGGGCGCGGAAGGTGTCGAGTTGTTCTGAGGTCGTCACGGCATTGCCCAGGCACAGGCCGACCATCTTGGCCGCGTCGGTGACGGAGCCGCCACCGACCGTCAACAGCAGGTCGGCCTTCGCGGCCCGCGCCTCGTTCGCCGCCGCGGCGACATCGGTGCGTGGGGTGTGGGAGCCGATTTTGGAGCACATACCCGCCAGCCGGTTGCCCAACACGTCCCGTACGCCGTTCAGGACATCGGTTTCCGCGGCTCAGCGTGCCGCTGGCCATGACGTAGACGGCGCGGGAGTCGCGCAGGCGGATTTCTTCGGCCAGGGCCTCGGCGAGCGGGATGCCCTGGACCACGCGGTCCATGGGCGGGAAACGGTGCGTGCCCTTGTACATGCGGATGTCAGGACTTTTTGGGCGCGCAGAAGGCGTCCAGCATGGCGGTCTCCGTGTTCGCGCCCTCGAAATCGGCGGCGATGCGTTCATAGAGGCGGGCCGCGGCCTGGTAGAATTGCGCGCCCGCCGGATCCTCGCCCACGAAGGCGCTGATTTCCTCCATTTCCGCGACCCAGCGATAGGCCTTGGAATACATCTTCGGCATCTGCTTCGTGAGCCAGCCGTACAAGGCGGGCTGGCTGACGGAAAGCTCGGCCTTCAGGGCATCCGCCGTGCCGGCGCGGGTGGCGGCGAGCATCATCGCCGCGCCCAGGGCGGTGAAGCCCTTGGTGATGCCGGCGTAGGACATCTTCATGGCCGAGGCCGCGCCCACCGGACCCGGCTGGATCGGCATGGTCAGGCCGTAATGTTCCAATATCGTTACTTTATCCGCGTGGGCTCCGGACAGGTAGATCCGGGTGTTCTTCTGACCGGCCTCGGGCGGCGGGCCGATGATGCCGCCATCGACGAAGGCCGCGCCGGTTTCCTCGACCACGCGGGCGATACGCAGCACGGTCGCGGGGTCCAGGGCGTTGCAGTCCACGTAGACCGGCTTCCTTGCCGCCGCGCGCAGGGCTGGCGCGAGCTGCTCCGCGAGGCCAAGGGCGGAACCGGGCGGCACGATGGAGAGGATGATGTCGCAGGCGGCGATCCCATCCTCGGACACGCCGGTCATGCCGGCCCGTTCGGCGCGGGTGAGGGTCTCGGGGCCGCGACCCGCGAGCAGGGTGCGAACCTCGATCCCATGGTCGGTCAGGCGGTGCGCGACCGCGCTGCCCATCATGCCCGGCGCGATGACGGCGACGACTGGTTGCATGGTCCGCTCCTGCTATGGTGATTGGGGGACTGCCGGGTGAGGGATTTGAACCCCCGACCTTCGGTTTACAAAACCGCTGCACTACCACTGTGCTAACCCGGCGTATCGATCGTCTGGCGTCACCGGAGGCGAGGGTGTTCGCCGGTCCGCGCGACTTCCACGTCTCGGTCTCTTTAACGTATCCCCGTCCCTGTTGGCAAACCGATCCGGGCGAGCCAACGCGGACCGGTTCCCTGTCTCGCCCTGTCCAATACCCGTGGACCATGCCATGTTGGGCTCTTGAAAGAACCGCATGAGCGGCTTTCGGACTGTCCGGCGAATATCACCTCTCATGAGAGCATCGCGGCCATGAAAATCAAAATCGATACCGCCCCTGGCGAGCCCTGCCTGATGATATCGCAAACCTATATCGCCATAAGCGACAATCAGATCATCGGCACCACCAACCTGTTCAATTGTCTTGGGATTGTCATCCACTCGGATACGCTGAAGAAAGGGGCGGTTGCCCATATTCAAGCCGAGGAAACCAGCAAGTACCGGGATTTGACAGAGCAGTTCATCAAACAAATGATGAAATACGGCGGACTTGGCGACGCTTCCACCCTGGAAATCGCTTTCTTTGGAAACGGTAACGGCGTGGGTGACCCCGCCCTTTTCCTGGCCATGCTGATCCGGCTTGGTTTCGCCAATCCCAACATCACGGATTTCCGCTCCGGACGCCAGCCGAAGATGCAACAGATCGCGCCAAACATGGGTCAGACCATTACAATGTCCGGTACCTGTATCTACGATCCAAAGACCGGCGAAATCTTCATTCCCATGATGAACGGCAGGGTCGCGGAGGCCCACGCCGGCAAGGACACCATCGAACGGCAGATTCAGGACGTGGACACAAATCACATCATCGACAGGCCCGACATGCCGGAGGCGGACGACGATGACCATAACGCCAGTGTTTGCGGGCTGTGCGTGATACAATGATGCCGCGCCATCATCGACGCGGCATCGGTCCTTCTCCCCTCAATCCGGTTGACTAGGCGCGCGGTACATCTCCGTCAGATGCGGATTCATCGGCGGGCGATTCACGAACCATTCGCCCTACGAACGGCACGGGAACCTTCCCAGGCCATGCGTCCGAAACAGGAGCCGTCGTGACAATCATCCGGTGTGGCCTTCTGGCGATGGCGTTGCTGACACCGGCCGCCACGAGGGCGCAGCCCGCCGACGCCACGCGATTGGCCTGGACAGCCTTCATCGACCCCACGGAGAACGCGTTCGCCTTCGATGTGCCCCAGG
>JAYWAX010000716.1:0-7875 GCA_043782125.1 Acetobacteraceae bacterium
GCAGGCCGGTCGTGCCGGATGTGAACTGAATATTGATCGCGTCGTCGAATTGCAACTGTCCTGCCAGTTCCGCCAGCATGGCCTTTTCGGCGGCGCCGCCCATTCCATAAACGCTTTCGAACGCGATCGCCCCGGGCGCCGTCTCGCCAATCTGGATCACCGACCGCAGCGATGGTAATTTCGAAGAATCCAGATGGCCCGGTTTCGACCGCGCCAATTCCGGCGCCAGCGTGTTGACCATCCCGATATAATCGCTGGTCTTGAAACGTGTCGCCGTAATCAGCGCCCGGCATCCCACCTTGTTCAAGGCGTATTCCAACTCGGACAGCCGATACGCCGGATTGATATTGACCAAAATCAGACCGGCTTTCGCGGACGCGTACTGCGCGACAATCCATTCCGCGTTGTTCGGCGACCAGATGCCCACGCGTTCCCCGGTTTTCAGACCCAGCGCGACCAGTCCCGCCGCGAACGCATCGACTCGCTCGCCAAGGTCCCGCCAACTCCACGCGATCCCCTGCTGACGAGAGATCAAGCCGGGCTCATCGCCCCAGCGTTGCACCGTGCGATCGAAATGCACGCCGATCGTTTCGCCGATCAGCGGCGCGCCGGTCACGCCATGCGCGTAACTCATGACTTGTGTCATAGCGGCTTTCCCTGTGTCAGTTCCAGCAGAGGCAACAATATCCGATCCCGCTCCGCCGCGAGTTCGGCAATCGAGCGTCCCCGCGCTTCCGCCGCGACGCCCTCGACGATCTGACGGATGGTGTCATCGGTTAATTCCGGAGTCGTCATCGACGCCCACCATGTTTCGAATGCGGGACGGAATTGCGCCATCATATGCGCCATCCCGCCCTCGCCGCCACCCAGATGAAACGTCATATGCGGCCCCATTGCGGCCCAACGCAGTCCTGGGCCGGCCGATATCGCGGTATCGACGTCCTCGACCGATGCGAGTCCGGTCACGACAGCGCTCACCGCCTCCCGCCACAAAGCCGCCTGCAACCGGTTGGCGAGGTGCCCAGGCGCCTCCTTGCGAATGTGAATCGGTCTCTTGCCAATGGCACGATAGAACTCCAGGCACCAGGCGATCGTTTCGGGCGCGGTGTCCTTGCCGCCCACGACCTCCACCAGCGGAATCAGATGCGGCGGGTTGAACGGATGTCCCACCGCGAATCGTGCCGCCGACCGGAATCCCGCCTGCATCTCCGTCATGATCAGGCCCGAGGTGCTGGACGCCAGGATCGCGTCCGCGCCCAACACCGCATCGATCCGCGCGTACAATTCCCGCTTGATTGGCAATCGTTCCGGCGCGTTTTCCTGCACGAATTCGGCGTCCGCCACCGCCTCCTCGGGCATCGCCACGAAACGCCAGGCATCGGGCGCGGCATCCGCGACCATCCCGATCCGCGCCATCGCGGGCCAGGCCTCGGCGATGTAGCGCCGGACATAAGCCTCGGCCTCCGGTCGCGGATCCCAGACCGCGACCGACATCCCGCGCGCCAAAAACCACGCCGTCCAACTCGCGCCGATCGTGCCCGCGCCCAACACGGCGACCCGCTTCACGGTGTGCGCCCCCATCTTCGCGCCTGGTTGCGTCATCGCGTTCCTCCTGTATCAGTATTGGCTTCTACCAGGACCGCCCGCAAGCCGATAGGAGGACGCGTGCCGCAAGGCGATTTGAGAGGACCCGAGGACAGCGTCCAACTGGACTGGACCTCGGTGCGCGCATACCTCGCGGGTCACGGCCTGCGGTTGGACAGCGATCCGCCGCCGCGCCAGTTCGCGGGCGGCCTCGCGAACCTGAACTATCTTATTTACCTCGACGGCAAGCCTGCCGTCCTGCGCCGCCCCCCGATGGGCGAACTGCCGGCCGGCGCCTACGACATGGCGCGCGAGCACCGCATTTTGTCGCGCCTGCCGGACGCGTTGCCGTTCGTGCCCAGAAGCTTCCACCTCTGCGACGATCCCGCCGTCTGCGGCCAACGCTTCCAGATCCTGGAGTACCGGCCCGGCCTGGTGGTCCGCGAAACCGTGCCGCCAGATCTCGCCGCGAGGCCCGGCTTCGGACAACGCATTTCGGACGTTCTGCTGGAAACAATCGCCGCGATCCACGCGGTCGATACGAAAGCAATCGGCCTGGACGAGCTTGGCCGCCCCGAGGGATTTTTGGCCCGCGCCGTCTCCGGCTGGACCAAACGCGGCCTCGCCGTACAAGAGGATGGTACCGGCGCGTTGCACCGCGACGTCGGCGCCTGGCTGGAAAAAAATATTGTTCCAGAAGGCTCACCAGGACTTCTGCATAACGATTTTAAATTAAACAATATCATTTTGAACCCGGACACACTGGCCCCGGTTGCCGTTGTGGACTGGGATCAAGGCACACGAGGCGACCCGTTATTCGACTTCTGCACCTTGTTATCATACTGGATTCACGCCGCCGATCCCTGGGCCATGCACGACATGAAACAAATGCCCGCGGTGGAAGTTGGCCTGTGCCCGCGCCGGGACGCCGTCGAAGCCTATGCCCGGATCACCGGACGCGACGTGTCGAACATCCTTTTCCATCGCGTTGTGACAATGTACAAACTCTCGGTGATATTTCTACAGCTTGGCTTCCGTTATCGCAGCGGCGCCACCACCGAACCACGCTAC
Source organism: Acetobacteraceae bacterium (assembly GCA_043782125.1). Classification (GTDB taxonomy): domain Bacteria; phylum Pseudomonadota; class Alphaproteobacteria; order Acetobacterales; family Acetobacteraceae; genus Rhodopila. Next base: position 2,656 of record JAYWAX010000716.1, read on the forward strand.
GCGCCGTTGACCGCGATCGGCACCGGTATCCTCGAATTCACCCACGAAATCGCCCAAGGACGCGCCTTCTGATGGATTTTTCCCTGACCCCCGAGTTGCTCGACCTGCAACAACGCGCCCGCGCCTTTATTCATGACAAAATCCTGCCGATGGAAGGCGACAAACGCCAAACCCATCACGGCCCCACCGAAGACCTTCGCCACGAACTCGTCGCCCTGGGCCGCGCCGCCGGCTTCACCGCGCCGCACGTTGGCACGGAATGGGGCGGGCTTGGCTTGAACCACGTCGCCAAGGCAATCGTGTTCGAAGAAGCCGGCTACTCGCTGCTCGGCCCGGTGGCGATGCATATTTTCGCGCCCGACGAGGGGAATATGCATCTGCTGGAAGCCGTCGCGAACACGGAACAAAAGGAACGCTGGCTGCGTCCCCTGGCCTCTGGCGCCACGCGGTCCTGCTTCTGCATGACCGAGCCCGCCCCCGGCGCCGGGTCCGATCCCGCCGCGATGCTCACCACCGCGCGTAAGGACGGTAATCATTACGTCATAAATGGCGACAAATGGTTCATCACCGGCGCCGGCGGTGCCGCCTTTGCTATCATTATGGCGAAAGACGACGAAGGCCATGCCACGATGTTCCTGGCCGACATGGACCAGCCGGGCATCGAAATCGTTCGCCAGATGGACAGCCTCGACAGCGCCTTTTCCGGCGGTCACGCGGTCGTCCGGTTCAATAATCTGCGCGTTCCCGCATCAGATATTCTGGGAGAGCCGGGCAAGGGATTTCGTTACGCTCAGGTGCGGTTGGCGCCGGCGCGGCTGACGCATTGCATGCGCTGGCTGGGGGCTGCTCGCCGCGCCCACGATATCGCCACCGATTACGCCAAACGCCGGGAAGTGTTCGGCCGCAAACTGATCGATCACGAAGGCGTGGGCTTCCAACTCGCGGATAACGAGATCGATATTCGGATGAGCCGCCTGGCGATTTGGCACACGGCGTGGCTGCTGGATCAGGGCGCGCGCGGCGGGACCGAATCCTCCATGGCGAAAGTCTTCTGTTCCGAGGCAATCTGGCGCGTGGTCGATCGCTGCGTGCAGGTGCTTGGCGGGCAGGGCGTGACCGGCGAAACACTGGTGTCGCGCATTTTCAACGAGGTCCGAGGCTTCCGCATTTACGATGGCCCCTCGGAAGTGCATCGCTGGAGCCTGGCGCAAAAAATCAATCGCGATGGAGCGAACTGGTGAGCCACGATTTCGATCTGACCGGTAAAATCTGCATCGTCACCGGCGGCGGCCGCGGCATCGGCCGCGGCATGGCCGAGGGCCTGGCGCGCAATGGCGCCACCGTCGTGCTGTCCGGCCGCACGAAGGCGACATTGGACGAAGCCGCGGCTTTCATCGGTGGCGATACCTGGGGTCATCCGGCTGACGTATCGAAAGAAGAGGACGTGATCGCGCTGCGCGACGCCGTCCTGGCACGTCACGGCAAGATTGACGTGCTCGTGAACAACGCCGGCGTGGACCCGATCTTCAAGGTCATCGAACGCACCAGCCTGGAGGAATGGAAGCACATCATCGACATCAACCTGACCGGGTTGTTCTTGTGCTGTAAATATCTTGGTGGCGCCATGAAGGAAGGCGGGTCGGTGATTAATGTCAGCTCTGTCGCCGGTCATGTGGGGCTGGTGCGGTCCGTGCCGTACTGCGCGTCGAAAGGTGGTGCGGAACTGATGACCAAGGCGCTGGCGATCGATTGGGCAGCTCGGAATGTGCGCGTGAACACGCTGGCGCCGGGTTGGGTCGATACGGACCTGACGCATGAGCTTCTTACGCATGACGTGCACGGGCAGCGGATGTTGGCGGGGACGCCGTTGGGGCGGTTCGCGACACCCCGGGATATGGCGGGCGGCGTGGTGTTTTTGGCGTCGGATGCGTCTTCGTTCATGACGGGGCAAAGTCTGGTGATCGACGGGGGATGGACGGCAGGGTAGGGACATAAGTTGCAATAGAAACACCGGTGTGCCTTTCATAGGCACCAGCCTTGCCCAGCGTAATTTCGCACGGACCGTACTTCGTCAGCATGTGGAAACGACTATTTATTGCAGCTTACAACACGCGACAAAAGTGTCTGGTCGCACATTACGCGTTTCATCGCCGCATGAGCCTGGTCGCGAACTATCTGCCTGTTCGCGCATCGGAAATGTGATTTTCCGACGAACGTAAATAATTTATACATTTCGCCTTGTAAATATATTTCCAGCTTTCCTAATAGAGGGTGCCAGTCGCTCTCCGTGGCGAACATAAAGCAGGCTTCAAGTTTCCCATAGTTTCCCTCCCAATTTTTGCATTCGTAAATCCTCTTCGCAATCCTCCGATCTTGGTCCGTACGCAACGCCCCAACTGGCGGTAGCGTCTTGGCGTTGAGACCGAGCGCTCCCGCGCGGTATAAATCGCGTTCTTTTTGGTAACCCATCACGTAGATGCCAAATGAATGTCTTGGTATTTCGTCGTTACCACCGATGCGCCAAAAGACAGGCAGAGACAAAGTAGTCAACATTTTTTGATCCCAATTTCGATAAGAGGCGTGCTATATGGATATGGATAGAATGAATTTCGCATTCGTGTCCATGCCGCCCCGAACGGAGGGGGGGCGGGGCTGGCAGCGCGTTTTCCTGGGACAGAATAATACCTTTAAGGTGGAAAGGAATTTCCCTACTCTTGAACCGATTGGAGCCATCCCAATGATAACCAGCAAACTCACAAGCAAATCCCAGACCACCATCCCCCAGGCCGTACGTGGCGCCCTCGGCGTCAACCCAGGCGACGAAATCGCCTACGTCATCGAGGCCGACCGCGTCGTGCTGACCAAAGCCAGCCCCAAAACTCCCAGACGAGGTGTTCCCTTCGAGGACCCTTTCGCCGCATTCACCGAATGGGAATCCCCAGAAGACGACGCTCTGATCGCGAAACCTTGACCCGTGGATACGGCGCCCTTCCATCCTGATCGCCTGACGGTGTGGGATGTCGTCCGGGTTGATTTTCCCTTCGCGGACCGGGTGGGGACGAAGGAGCGCCCAGAATTGGTTGTCGCCGCGTTGCCGGATCACGACGATTTTTCGATCCTGTGGCTCGCGATGATCACGAGCGCTTCATCCGGGCGTTGGCCCGCCGATGTCGCGATCTCCGACCTGAAATCGGGCGGTCTCGCCCGCTCCTGCGTCGTCCGCACCAGCAAGATTTCGGCAGTCGATGGACGTCTCCCGATCCGGATTGGTTCGCTCACGCGGATTGACCGGTTGGCCGTCGCCGCGAACCTCCGAACGCTCCTCGCCCCCGCTCTCACCCCCTGACCAAACCCGCCAAAACCCGCTACAATCCCAACAATCCCGGCGCCCACCGCCGGCAAACGGAGGAAACGCATGAGGGGTCTCACCGGAAAACGCGCGATCGTCACCGGCGGCGGCAGCGGCATCGGCCGCGCCACCGTCCTGCGCCTCGTCGAAGAAGGCTGCGAGGTCGGGATTTTCGACATCGACCAACCCGGCGCCGAGTCCGTCGCGGCCGCGACCGGCGGCAAGGCCAAAGCCTACCGCACCGACATCTCCGACCGCGCCTCGGTCGAAGCTGCCGCCGCCGCCTTCGACCGCGATATCGGCCCGCCCGATTTGCTCGCCAACGTCGCGGGCTGGGACCGGATGATGAACTTCATGGAAACCGACATCGCGTTCTGGGACAAAATCATCGCCATCAACCTCTATGGCCCGCTGCACATGCACCATGTCGTCGTCCGCGGCATGGCCGCCCGCGCCTTCGGCCGCGTCGTCAACGTGGCCTCCGACGCTGGGCGCGTCGGTTCCTCAGGCGAGGCGGTTTATAGCGCTTGCAAAGGCGGCGTCATCGCTTTCACGAAAACCATGGCCCGCGAACTCGCGCGCCAGAACGTTACGCTGAACGTTCTGTGCCCAGGCCCCAGCGACACGCCGCTGTTCGACGCGATCAAAGCCGATAGCCCGAATGCCGCCAGGATCGGCGAGGCCCTCGCGCGTGCCATCCCCCTGCGACGGATCGGCGCGCCAGAGGACTACCCCGGCACCATCGCTTTCCTGCTTTCGGATGACGCCGCCTATATCACCGGACAAACGATCTCCGTGTCCGGCGGGCTGACCATGGCATAAACCGAGGCAGCCGACACATTCCTCATTCCTTCAGGACCCCTGCGCATGACAGAAATAAACGGCTACGAGGTGCTCGGCCTCGGCATTTACTTCGAGGAGCTGCCCATTGGCCGCAAATTTCGTACGATCGGCCGCACCCTGACCGAGGCCGACCTGGTCAACTTCATCTCGGTCACCGGCCTGACAGAGGTGCTGTTCTCCAATACCGAATTCCTCAAGAACGAAAGCGACATCAAAGACCGCGTTGTGCCCGGCGCCATGGTCTATTCGTTCTCCGAGGGCCTGCTCACCCATGCCACGATGCAACATACCGGATTCGCCTTTCTGAACATGGAACTGAACGTCCATGCTCCGACTTTTGCGGGCGACACGATCCATGTGGAGTGCGAGGTCGTGGAAAGCCGCCGCAGCAAATCACGTCCGAACCGCGGGCTTGTCCGCACCATGAACCGTGTGGTCAAGCAGGACGGCACCCTGGTCCTGACCTATAATCCGCTGCGCATGGTAAAAGCCCGAACCACAGGCTGACCGCGACTCATTGCGCCGCGCTGTGATGCATAATGCACCATATGCGGCGTCGTGCATTGCCATCGTCCGGACTTGTTCATATCATGCGAATCAGCCAGAAACGGCGCACCTCGCCGTTGCGGCTCAACGACATGGGAGAGAACGCCGATGCACAGGTTCGATCTGACACTGGCCCGCCGTGGGTTAATCGCCGCAGGTGGCGTCGCCGCCGCATCCGGTCTGCTGGGCGCCGGTCCCGCCTCGGCCCGGATGCAAATGCCCGGGGCGCAGGCTCCGTATTTCTATCGTTTCAAGCTTGGTGACGCCCAGGCAACGATTGTTTCGGATGGTATTTTGCCGTTGGGCGCGCCCGGCGATGCTTTTCTGGGGCTGAGTAAGCCAGAAATCGAGCGCCAGTTGACGGATAATTTTCTGCCAACGAACAATATCGTTCTTGAACAAAACATTCTTGTGATTACCATCGGCGGCAAGACCGCGCTGTTCGACACCGGCATGGGCAGCGTGAAAACCTTTGGCCCGAC
>JAYWAX010000717.1:0-21028 GCA_043782125.1 Acetobacteraceae bacterium
ACCCACGCCCCGCTGGTGCACCCGGGCGCTGCCCCGCAACCGTCTCCGCCGGCACACGCCGGGCCCGGCGATCCCGATGCCGGCGTCGCGATGCACCCGCTGCCAGCGGAGGCGCCGCCCGAACCGCCCATGCCGTTTACCTTTCCTGGCGCGGCCGCGGCGTCAGCCTATCTCGGCGAACCGGCGCCCGCGCCGGTTCCGGCAGCCCAGATACCCGCCCAACCGCCGCCGAGAATGCAGGCCGCACCGGTGCTGGTGCCGGTACCGCATTCCGCCCAGCCCGATCCGGAACCGCTGATCCGCCCACCCGCCGCGATGGCGCCCCGTGCGATCCTGACGCCCGTCCCCGCTCCGCCGGCCCCGGCGCCGCATGCCCAGACCCCGGATGCCCAGACACCTCATGCGCCGGAGCCGATTGCTCTGGTACCTTTGAGTTTGGAACTTCCTGCCGCGACGGCCAGTCAGGCCGAACCGCCACCGGCCCACCAACAACAGACAACGGAGACGACCTCCATGAGCGGATCGACGCCATCTTCTCTCGGATCGGCGACAGGCGGACCCGCCGCGGTGGGTCTCGCGTCGCCGGAAGCCACGGCAGCGGCCGCGGGCGCGGTCTCCAATCTCGTCCGCGCGCTGACATCCGACCGGAATGCGCAAGTGCACAGCGGCGGCCCGACGATCGCCGACCTGGTGCGGGAAGAAATGCGGCCCATGGTCAAGGCCTGGCTGGACAACAACCTGCCGCCCCTGGTGGAACGGCTGGTGCGGGCGGAGATCGAACGGGTGATTTCCCGCGCGGCGATCTGACGCCTGGGCCGCCGGGGCGGGGAAACACCGCCTGCCCTCCCCCACCGACGGTAGCCCACTCCGGTTGCACCCCACCTCGGAGGCACTCCACTGGGGCGGCACTCCACTGGAGCAAACCCCGCTCTGGCAAACCCCGCTCTGGCAAACCCCACACGCGGCTCGTATATGAGGCGGCCGTTCACTCGCGACCGGGGCCGCTGGGACACACCGCATGATCTCTTCTTTCCGCCGCTATCTGGAGACGTGGTACGTCCGCGCCTTCTTCTTCCTGATGGTGGGCTCGTTCGTGCTTTGGGGCATCGGCGACATGCTGCGGGTCCTCGGCACCTCCAGTTGGGCCGCCAAGGTCGCGGGCACGACGATTGAAACAACCACGTTCGAAACCGAGTATCATCGCGCCTTGTCCGCCGCGACACGCGATCTGCCGCCGGGTCAGGAAGCCTCCGCCGCACTGCGCCGCGACGTGGGAGAGCAGACCCTGCAACGCATGATCGGCCAGTTGGCCCTGAAAAAGGAACTCGCCGATCTGCGAATCGTGGTGCCCGACGCCGTGGTCGCGGAAACCACCCGCACGATGCCCGCCTTCCGCGGTGCCAGCGGCGGCTTCGACCGGTTCCGCTTCGAAACCGTGCTGCGCAACAACGGCATGTCGGAGGCGATGTTCCTCGACACGATGCGCGCCGACCTGGCGCGCCGCCAGTTGGTCGATGCCGTCACCGCCGCGACCCGGGTGCCGGAAACCGAAGCCGTCCCCATCTATAAGGCGCAGTTCGAAAAACGCTCGGCCGATCTCGCCGCTTTCCCGATCGCCGCCACGCCGGAAGCGCCGGTGCCCAGTGAGGACATCGTCCGCCGTTACTACGACAATCATCCCGATGTTTACGCGACGCCAGAGCGGCGGAAGCTGAAAGCGATCCTGCTGTCCACCCGCCTGATGTCGGCGGAAATTTCCGTGTCCGACAAAGATGTGCTGGCGTTTTACGGGTCCCATCTCGCGGAGTACACGACGATCGCCAAACGCTCCGCGCGCGTGATTTCCGCGCCTGACGAGGCCGTGGCCACCGCGCTGGCGGAAAAATGGCGCGGCGGCGCCGATTGGGCGGCGATGGAAGCGGCGGCGAAAATCGCCGGCGCCTCGGCGATCGCCCAAGACGACGCGACGGAAAAGCAATTCCCCGATCCGGACCTTGCGAAAGCGATCTTCGCCGCGCCGGTCGATACCGTCTCCGCGCCCGTGAAAGGCCGTTTCGGCTGGTTCGTCGTTCGCGTCGGCGGCGCCACTGCGGGCGGCACGACGCCGTTCGAACAGGTCAAGGACGCGTTGAAAGACCGCGTGGCGACGGAAAAAGCGCTGGAACTGGTCTACGACCGGGCCAACAAGGCCGATGGCGCATTCGCCAATGGCGCCAGCCTCGAAACGCTCCCCCCCGGCCTTGGCGCGGCTGCCGTTGCCGTTACGGTCGATAAACGCGGCATCTCCGCCGACGACACCGCCGCCGCCATCCCCGGCGAAGACGAACTCCGGGCCGCGTTGATCGCCGCCGCCTTCGACACGCAAAAAGCCGAACTGCCGCATTTGGTGGAGGTCCCGACCCCGTCCAGCGGCGGCTCCGGCTATTTCGCCCTGGTCGTCGAGGATATCGTGCCCTCTGGCCTGAAACCCTTCGAAGCCGTACGCGACGCGGCGGCCGCCGATTGGCGCGCAGACCAGCGCCGCCGGGCGGCGGAAACCGCGGCCTCGGCGATGCTGAAAGCCATCAAGGACGGCAAAACCTTCTCCGACGCCGCCCGCGACGTCGGGGTCACGCCGCGCCTGTCGCCGGTCGTCGCCCGCACCGTCCCCGATCCCGGCCTGCCGCTGGAGGTGCATCGCGTGCTGTTCGGCCTGAAACCAGGCGAGCCGACCATGGTCGAAGTCCCCGAGGGTTTCGTCGTGGCCATGCCGGTGGAAATCCTCGCCCCCGACCCCAAGGCCGATCCGGCGGCGTACGAGCAACTTCGCGGTGCCGTGGCGCGTTCGATCGGCAGCGACCTGTCCACCATTCTGGCGGAAGCAATGCGCCTGCGGGCCAACCCCAGGATCAACCAGGCCAATTTCGACCAGATCGTGCAACCGTGACCCGCGGATACCAGCCATGAACGTCTCATTCCCCCCGGCACAGGCCGCGTTTCGTGCCGCTTACGACGCCGGACGCGGTTGCCTGGTCTGGCGTCTGGGAGTCGCCGACCTGGAAACCCCGGTCGCCGCTTTTCTGAAGCTCGCGCACGGACGGCCCAACGCGTTCCTGCTGGAAAGCATCGAGGGCGGCACCACACGCGGCCGTTATTCCGTCATCGGCATGGAGCCCGATCTGATCTGGCGCTGCCAGGACGGCAAAGCCGCGATCAATCGCTCGGCTTTGTCGGCACCGCATGCGTTCGTGCCGGAAACGCGCGCCCCGCTGGACAGCCTGCGCGCCCTGATCGCCGAAACCCAGCTCGACGTCCCCGCCAGTCTTCCCCCCATGGCGGGTGGCCTGGTCGGCTATCTCGGCTACGACATGGTCAGGCAGATGGAGACACTGCCGGAAAAGAACCGCGATCGCATCGGCGTTCCGGAAGGCCTGATGACCCGGCCCTCTTTGTTCGCGATTTTCGACAACGTGAACGACGAACTGACCCTCGTCGCCCCCGTCTATCCCGCCCCCGACCTGTCCCCCGACGCCGCCTGGGCTTTGGCCCAAGGGCGCCTGGACGAAGCCGAGGCGGCCCTGGACCGGCCGCTGCCAAAACAGCCGCCGCCGGTGATGCTGCCAGACCCGCCGCCGCCCGCGTCGAATTTCACCAAGGAAGACTTCATCGCGGCGACCTTGCGCTGCAAAGACTATATCGCGGCGGGCGACGCCTTTCAGATCGTCATCAGCCAACGCTTCTCGGTTCCCTTCCAGTTGCCGCCCTTCGCGCTGTACCGCTCGCTCCGGCGCATCAACCCGGCGCCGTTCCTGTTTTACCTGGATTTCGGGTCGTTCGCCGTCGTCGGCTCGTCGCCGGAAGTGCTGGTGCGGCTGCGCGACAATACTGTGACGATCCGGCCCTTGGCGGGCACCCGCCGCCGCGGCGCGACCCGGGAGGAAGACCTGGCGCTGGAAAAAGAACTCCTCGCCGACCCCAAGGAACGCGCCGAGCACCTGATGCTGCTCGATCTCGGCCGCAACGACGTGGGACGCGTCTCCGCGATCGGATCGGTCAAAGTCACCGAGAGCTTCGTCATCGAACGTTTCAGCCATGTCATGCACATTTCGTCCAACGTCGAAGGACAGCTCGCGGACGGGCTGGACGCGCTGGATGCGCTGATCGGCGGCTTTCCGGCGGGCACGCTGTCGGGCGCGCCAAAGGTCCGGGCGATGGAGATCATCGAGGAACTGGAGCCCGACCGGCGCAACATCTATGCCGGCTGCATCGGATACTTCGCCGCCAACGGCACGATGGACACGTGCATCGGTCTGCGCACCGCTTTGGTGAAAGACGGCATTATGTATGTACAGGCCGGTGCCGGGATCGTGGCCGATTCCGAACCGGAAGCGGAATTCGAGGAGACCCGCCAGAAAGCCCGCGCTTTGGTGCGCGCGGCGGAGGAAGCGGTGCGCTTCGCGGCGGGTAAAGGCGGCGCGAACAACACGGGCGGCTGAAGCCTGGGCATGCCGCCAAGGCTACCCCGAAGCCGCGGCATCCCCGGTCCGGTTCCACCATCCGCCGCCAAGCGCCTGAAACAGCGCCGCCGTGTCCATCAATCGCGCGGCCTGCGCCTGCACCAAAGCCAGGCGGGCCTGCTGCCACGCGGTCTCGGCCGCCAGCACGCCGGCATAAGGGATTTGTCCCGCCGCCAATTGCTTACGCACAATCGCCAACCCGCGCGCGGCGGCGCGTTCCGACGCGGCGGCGGCACGCAGGGCCTCGGCATCGTATTGCAGCGCCTTCAAGGTATCGGCGACGTTCTGAAACGCGGTGAGAACGGCTTGCCGGTACTGCGCAGCCGCCTGATCGAACGCCGCGCGCGCGGCGCGTTCGCGGTGACGCAGCGCGAATCCGTCGAACACCGGCTGAGTCGCGCCCGCCGCCAGGTTCCAGAAAGTGGTGCCGGGCGTAAACAACTGTCCAAGACTGCTGGCGCTGCCGCCAAGGCTCGCCGTCAGGGAAATCTGCGGCAACCGCGCCGCCACCGCCTGTCCGATCGCCGCGCTGGCGGCGTGTAGTGCGGCCTCCGCCTGGCGGATATCGGGGCGCTGCGCGACCAGTTTCGACGGCAGGCTGACCGGCAAATCGCGCGGCAGAGTGAAGCGCGTCAACGCGAATACCTCGGGCGGTTCCTGGCCCGGAAACCCGCCGGTCAGGACCGCGAGCGCGTTTTCCTGCTGCGCCGCCTGTTTTCGAAGGGGGGGCAACATTTGCTCCGCCTGCGCCAGCGCTGTCTCCTGCCCGGCGACATCGGCGCCCGACACCGCGCCCGCTGCCAGTTGGCGGCGCAGAACGCCCAGAAGATCGCGGGCGATACGGACGGATTCCTCGGCGGCGGCGATCTGATCCCGAAGGGATGCCGCCTGAAACACGCCCAGGGCGACATTGGCGGCCAGCGTCAGCCGTGTCGCCTCCAACTGGAAGCGTTGCGAGTCCGCCTGCGCGTCGGCGGCCTCCACCGCCCGGACGTTGGCGCCGAAGACGTCCGGCACGAAGGACACACTGACCTGCGGCGTGATCAGCGAGTAATAGGGGTTGCCGGACGCCGAGGCGGGCGACACCGCCGCGGTCGGGGTCAAGGCGCGGCTGGCGGAGGCCCCTGCGGTGACCGAGGGCCAGAACCCACCCCGCTGCGCCGCCGCCAGTTCGCGGGCCTGACGCAGCGCGGCCTGAGCGGCCTCCAGCGAGGGATTGGCCGTCAACGCGCGGCGCACCAAGGCGTTCAGCGCGGGGGATTCGAAGGCGGTCCACCAGTCCGGCGCCACGTCCACGCCCACGGCGAAGCGCTGTGGCGCACCGAGCGGTGTGCCCAGAGCGGCAGCGGTCGCGGATACGTTGTCCCGCGTATAACCCGAGACCTCCGGCGGCTTCGGCGTCCGGAAATCCGGCCCAACCGCGCAGGCGGCGGCACAGCACGGCAGCAGCAATAACGCGACACGCGGGGTCACGCGAGCGGCTCTGGCATCGGGTGCCGGTGCCCGCGCCCGCGGCGCGAGAACATGTCGATCAGCACGGGCAGAATGGTCAGCAGCAGCAACGGCAGCGCGATCGTGCCGCCGACGACCGCCAGCGCGAGGGGCCGTTGCACCTGGGAGCCGATCCCGGTGGACATCGCGGCGGGCAGCAGCCCGGCGCAGGCGACGACGCAGGTCATTAACACTGGCCGCAACTGCGTTTCGCGCGCCAAAGCGATCGCCGTGACGCGGTCCAGCCCGTCGTCAATCGCGCGGTTAAAGGCCGAGATCACCAGAATCCCATCCATCGCGGCGATGCCGAACAACGCCACGAACCCAATGGCGGCCGAGATGCTGAACGGTGTCCCCGTGAACCACAGCGCCAAAATGCCGCCGATGGTCGCCATCGGAATGGAACTGAGGCCCAGAAGCATGTCCACCACGGACCCAAAATTCACATACAACAGTATGCATACCAGCAGCAGCGCGACTGGCACGGCGATCGACAGACGGGCGATCGCGTCGCGCAGATTGCCGAACTCGCCGGCCCATTCCAGACGATAGCCGCTGGGAATCGTCACCGTTTCCTCGACCTTTTTCTGGGCTTCCAGCATCGTGGAGCCCAGGTCGCGGCCGCGCACGCTGAACTTGATGGGAATGTAACGTTCCTGCCGCTCGCGGTAGATAAACGCCGCACCGGTGGTGAGGCGTACGCTGGCGACATCGCTCAGGGGAATCGGAACGGCCCCGGCCCCGCCGCCCGCGTTGGGCGCACCCACGGGGATCCGCCGGATCGCATCGACATTGCCGCGATCGGCGGGCGCGAGGCGGACGATAATCGGAAAATTCCGGTCCGAGCCATCCTCATACAGATTGCCCGCCGCCTGGCCTCCGATCGCGGCCTGCACCGTCGCGTCGATATCGCCCGGCGACAGCCCATAGCGCGCGGCCTTGGCCCGGTCGATGTCGATCCTGATCGCGGGCTGGCCAAGCGATGTCAGTACCGCCAGGTCGGCGATCCCCGGAATGGCGGCGAGCACATCCTTGATCCGGGCCGCCGTGCTTTCCAGTTTCTCCAGATCGCCGCCATACAGCTTGACCGAGTTCTCACCCTTCACGCCGGAACTGGCCTCGCCGACATTGTCTTCGATATACTGAGAGAAATTGAAATCGACGCCGGGAAATTCCTCATTCAGCCGCTTCGTCATCGCTTCCGTCAGGGCCTGCTTGTCGATGCCCGCGGGCCACTCGGCGGCGGGTTTCAGCGGCACGAAGAACTCCGCGTTGTAGAAGCCGCTGGAATCGGTGCCGTCGTCGGGACGCCCATGCTGCGAAACGACCGTCACCACTTCGGGGTAACTCGCGATTGTCGCGCGCATACGGTTGACATAGGTGTTGCCGTATTCCAGCGAAATCGACGACGGCATCGTGGCGCGGATCCACAGATTGCCTTCCTCCAGCTTCGGCAGAAATTCGAGGCCCATGGTGCGTCCGGCCACACCGGCGAACAGCGTCAGCAGAATTAAGGCCCCCACCGCCAAAGCGCGATTGGCGAGGCAGAAATCCGCCAGCGGCCGGAAGAAGCCGCGGGACAGGCGGACGACGGCGGTGTCGCGCTCGCTTTCATCGGCGCGCAGCAGCAACGCCGACAGCGCCGGGGTCACGGTAAACGCCGCCAGCAACCCGCCGGCGATGGCGTAAGCATAGGTTTTCGCCATCGGACTGAAGATGTGGCCCTCGATGCCCGTCATGGTGAACAGCGGCAGGAAGGCCGCGACGACGATCGCGGCCGAAAAGAAGATGCCTTTGCCCACTTCCTGTCCGGCCGCGCCGATCGCCGCGTGCCTGCCGGCAAGGACACCGGCCATCCCCGAACCGCGCGGGCGCGAATGGGCCAGATGGCGGACGATGTTTTCCACCATGATGACGGTCGAATCGACCACCAAACCGAAATCGATCGCCCCCACCGACAGCAGATTCGCCGACTCCCCGCGCAACAGCAGCAGCACGACCGCGAAGGAGAACGCGAACGGAATCGTCGCGGCCACCGTCAACGCGCCGCGGAGATTGCCCAGAAACAGCCACTGCAAAACAAAAATCAGCAGCATCCCCTCGACCATGTTGTGCAGCACGGTACGGGTCGTGACGCCGATCAGCTCGGAGCGGTCGTAAATCTTCTCCAACCTCACGCCGGGCGGCAGGACGTTGGACGCGTTGATCCGGTCGATGAGCGCCTCGACCCTCCGGATCGTCGGCAGGCTTTCCGCGCCGCGGCGCATCAACACGATCCCCTGTACAATATCGCTGTCGCCATCCTGGCCGGCGATTCCCAGCCTGGGCTGGTTACCGGGGGTAACGGTGGCGATATCGCGCACCAGAACCGGGCTGCCATTGTTCTGCGCCACCATGGTGTTGGCGATGTCGTCGATCGAATGGATCTGACCAATCGCGCGCACGACCGCCGCCTGCGCGCCGATGTTCACGGTCTGGCCGCCGACGTTCAGATTGGCGTTGTTCAATGCCGCGATCGCCTGCGGCACCGTCAGTCCATACCGAGAGAGCTTCGCCTGATCGATCGCGACCTCATAGGTCTTGGTCTTGCCACCCCAGCCGTTCACATCGATCACGCCGGGTACCGCCTTGAAGCGGCGCTGTAAAATCCAGTCCTGAATCGTCTTAAGGTCGGTCACCGAATAACCCGGCGGGCCAACCACCCGGTATCGCAGGATTTCACCGATCGGGCTGGTGGGCGAGATGACCGGCGTCACGTTGCCGGGCAAAGGCGGCAACTGAGACAGCCGGTTGATGACCCATTGTTCGGCCTCGCGGTAGGTGAAGTCGTAGGTGAACTGAATCTTCAGGTCCGAGAGTCCGAACAGAGAGATCGTGCGCACGGCGGCGACATTCGGGATGCCCGCCATCTGCACCTCGATCGGGATCGTGATGTAGCGTTCGATTTCCTCGGCCGATTGTCCCGGACTCTGCACGACGATATCGACCATCGGCGGCACCGGGTCGGGATAGGCCTCGATATTGAGCCGCGCGAAGGCGGCCAGACCGGCCGCAAGCATCGCCAGCAGCGCCATGACGGCCAGAACCCGGTGCCGCACCGCGGCCAGAATCACGTTCGGCATGGCCGCGATCCTGCCTCAGTCGCCGGTCGCGGCGCGGTCGATGAAGACGGCGCCGGCGGCAACGACCGCTTCGCCGGCTTTCAGGCCAGAGACGACCTCGACCTGGCCGTCGCGGGTGCGGCCCGGCACGATCTGGCGCAGACTCAGGGTCCGGGCACCGGGATCGGCAACCCAGACATGGGCGCTGGCGGCTTCGTGGATCACCGCCTCCGCCGGCACTGCGGGCGCGCGTATCTCGGGTCCGGAGACGATCCGGAACCGCGCGAACATCTCCGGTTTAAACATCCCATCGGCATTGTCCACCTCGGCGCGGACCAGCAGCCGGTGCGTGACGGGGTCGATGGCCGGAGCCACATAGACCAGCCGCGCCGCGATCCGCCGGTCCGGCAGTGCCAGAACGGACGCCTCCGCCAGATCGCCCACATGCAGTCTGGGCGCGTCTTCCTCCCGGACATTCGCGACCAGCCAAAGCTTCGTGCGGTCGGCGATCTGATAGACCGGGTTGGCGGCACCAGAGGACGCGCTGACGATGTATTGCCCAGCCCCGATCTGACGCAGTACCACCGTGCCGTCGATCGGCGCCGTCACCACCGTCTCCGCCTCCAGCCGCGCGACATCCCGGGTTTCCTCGATCGCGGCGATATCCGGGTCGGTCTTGCCCAGAATGCGCAGCCGGTTCCGCGTCGCGGCCAAGGCGATCGACGACGTGCTCGCGCCGCCCTGCGCAACCGCAAGATCGAGTTGCGATTGCTGCCAGTCCTTCAGCGACGTGCCCTGTGCCTGGTAGAGTCCGCGTTGCCGCAACTCGTTGGTGGTGGACAGAACAAGCTGCGCCTTCGCCGTGCGCGCGGCGGCGGCGGCGGAGATCAGATCGCTTTGCGCCTGGACCAATTCGCTCGCCTGGATCGCGAACAGCGGATCGCCGCGGGACACGCGATCCCCGGGACGGGCGATCAGGCGGGTGACGCGGCCGGAATAGGGCGAAAAGACAGATGTGACGAAATCGTCGTTCAGGGCGACCCGGCCATCGGTCTCGATGGTCTCCTGAAAGACCGCCTCCGCGGCCGGGATCACCTTCAGCGTGCTCCATTGCCGGGCGGTCACCTTGAAGGCCTGGTTGGTTTCCGCGCGTGCGATATCTGCGGGTTTCCCATCCGGTGCCGCCAGACCGAACAAACGTTCGATCGCGGTCTCCCCGAAACCGCCGGCGGCAAGCAGCAAGGCGATCGCCGCCAACAGCGTGAGTTGCGCGCGTTTGGGCAATGTCCGGCTGGCCGGCGACCTGCCCGCTTGTGCCCGGTCGAGCAAGTCCAGATCGGGCAATTGTCGATCGATGACAGACCTCTTCGCATGCGGCCGAAAGGCACCGCCCGGTATGGTTCGTATGCCCGGTCCTTACGCGGGGTCCCGGTTCGCCGTCAACGCATTTGCCATTGCGCAAGCCGTTGACCCTGCCCGTGAAAAAGCCGGAGCGATGGATATATCCCGGGCGCCGGGCATCGCCGCCACGATTGGCCCCCCCCCCCGCGTTACCGGGTTTCGGATTGCCGGAGCGCGGCGATCAAAATTGCGCCCGCACGCGCAATCCGAAGACATGCACAGGGCCCCGCGCGGCGTTGTAGGCCGGGTGGTTCAAAAGCTGATAGTCGAACGTTACGTGCAGCGCTTTTACGATGGCCGCGTTGTAATAGGCTTCAAGCAACTGCTCGGCGCCCGCGTTGGCCGGCAATCCCTTGCCATCGCCAACCAACACACCCAAACCGCCGGCCCGGAAGAAATTAAGACGTTCTCGTGAAATTTCATTAAACGCGATGCCGACCCCGGCGACATCGTCCGGCCTTGCCCACCGCGTGCCCTGAAGCACCAGACCGGCGGCGACGGAGCGGTCGATATCGGTGAAATCGAACGTCTCGTAACGGCCGTCCGACGAACTCAGCCGCACGAACATCCCGAGATCGCCGGTCAGCGATTGTTCGAGGTTAACTGCGAATCCGGTCCGGGTTTGCAGGCGCCGCAGCGCGGCCATACCGGGTGCCACCCCTGTGGTGGCAACAGCGCGGGTAAAATCCGCCAGCCGAACCATCAGGCCACGGTTGGCATAGACCAACAGCTTCAGTTTGCCCGGCTGACCCAGAATCGTATGGCGTTCCTCTGCCTCCATGACGACCTCGAACTGATGACCCGGCCGCATATCGAGGTATTTCGAATTGGGCGTGACCGAGAGATCGAACAGCCCCGCCCGCAACGTCCACCAGTCCCGATACCACTCGACCGAGGCGCCATAGGTGGATCCCCAGGCGTCCGCCGCATAATCGAAGGCCCCGCTATCGATCAAAGCCCAGTTCGCGAAGTCGACGCGTGGATCGTGCGCGTATTTGTTGGTGTCGAAAACGTCGGTGACACCGAATTTGCCGGCAGTCAGCACCAGGCGGTTGGCAGTCTGCGAGCCGCCCAATACATTCAGGTCTGGCTCGATCTTCTCCGTCTCCCCGCCCAGATTGACGGTCTGGCGCAGGAACGCCCGGGGGAGGCGGACATAAGGGTCGCGTTGACCGACTTTATAGGCCTCGCCGCTGAAATACCCCGCCGCGCCGGTTGTGTTCTGCAGGCCGAAGCCCTGATCGGCCTCTGGGTTGATCCAGAATTCGGCCCCGCGCCAAAGACGGACACCGAGATATAGCGTGGCGTCGAATGTCTCATTGCCGCGGCGTCCGGTTTCGAGACTTTGCGGGCCGGTTGGCGTCCGCGATCCGAAGCCTGGATGGTACTGGAGCATCAGCGTGCTCTGACCGTAGATCGCCCAGTCCTGAGATATGCCGCTATCGGTGCTTACGGCCGTGGGCGGATCGCCGGCCGGCGGCGTGGCGCCGCGCGCCGGGGTGACGGCGAAGAGGCACCCGGCGATGGCGAAGAGGAAACACAGCCGGGAGACGGTTCCTGGCCAAAATGCGCCTGTCCACCCACCGCCGCGGCGGATGGCAGCGGAATCATGCGCCGGTGAGGACACGTCGTGCTGGCTTCCGAAATGCGTCATGCGACGCCTCTACCGGCTCCCGCGCACGGCGTCCACCTTGGGCGTATGACAAGTATGTAGGCCATTTTCGCGCAGTGCGCCCATCGGCCAGGGCCTCGCTTTCAGGACTGGGCCGGCCGCCACGCGACGATGCCGGGACGATCGGGCAGAGGTAAGAACCCTTTGGGGCAGCGCCCCAGGGCTTTTCCTCCTTTGCCCGATTGCCACGCGGCAGCGGTCCAGGTTGAGGACCTCAACCTGGATAAGTCGTCCAGCCCCGTTACCGCCCCTGGAACACGGGCTTGCGCTTTTCCACGAACGACCGGGTCGCTTCGTTGAAGTCTTCGCTGGCTTCGGCCTCGCGCTGCATCGCCTCCATCCGCGGCTCGTCGCGCTGCGCGCGTTCCAGGCCAAGCTGGTTGATGAAGTATTTCGACGCGCGCATCGACAAGGGCGCGTTGGCGGCCAGAACCTCGGCATAGGCGATGGTGTTGGCTTCCAGTTCCTCGGCGTCCACCACGCGGTTGATCAGGCCGATCCGCAGCGCCTCGTCCGACTTCAGCCGGCGGGCGGAGAACATGATGTCCTTGGCCGCGCTTGGCCCGACCAGGTCCACCAACTGCTTCAGGCCGGACGGCGCATAGGCGATGCCGCGCAGCGCGGCGGGCACGCTGAACTGAGAATCGGTGGAGGCGAAGCGCATGTCCGCGTTCAACGCCATGCCCAGACCGCCGCCAAGGCAATAACCGTAGATCATCGCGATCAGCGGTTTTTCCATGTCCAGCATGGTGCGGCGCAGCTTCGTGGGCGCCTCGGCCGAGGCCTTCATCGCCTCCGGGCTGGAGCGGGTCTTGTCGAAGCTCTTGATATCGGCGCCGGAGATGAACGCCTTGCGGCCCGCACCGCGCATGACCACGACCTTGATCGCGGGATCGGCGATATAGGCATCGATGACGGCCTGCGCGTCCTCGTACATGCCCGGGGACAGCGCGTTCATCTTGGTGGGATTGTCCCAGATCAACCAGCCGATGGGGCCCTTGGTTTCCGCGCCGATCAGTCCGGATGTCAGGTTCATGATGCTGTGTGCCTTTCCATGGAGTCATCGGGCGCCGGCCCGGGTTTCGTTCGAACCGCCACCCTAAAGCATTTTTCGAAGGCGCCGGACAGTGCCCCGGGAAGGGTCCCCGCCAGAGTTCCCGCTTATGCTCCCGCATGGCGAAACCATGCAGCCCAGGCTACACCCGGGACATGGAACGCACGCCCATCCGTATCTTTGTCGATGCCGACGCCTGCCCGGTGAAACCCGAGATTTACCGCGTGGCGGAACGGCACGGTGTCCAGGTCCTCGTTGTCTCCAACAGCGTCATGGCGATCCCACCGGTGCCCTGGGTCCGGCGCGAGATTGTGCCCGGCACGCCCGACGCTGCCGATGACTGGATCGTCGAACGCGCCGTGCGGGGCGATATTATCGTGACCGCAGATATTCCGCTGGCCGCGCGCGGGGTGAAAGCCGGGGCGGAAGTCGTCGGTCCGACCGGGCGGGTGTTCACCGAGGCCTCGATCGGCATGACGCTCGCGACCCGGAACCTGATGGACGATCTGCGCTCGGCGGGTCAGATCACCGGCGGGCCGAAACCCTTCGGGCCGCGCGACCGGTCGGCGTTCCTGTCGGCGCTGGACCTCGCGATTACGCGCCTGAAGCGGGCGGGGTTCGCGACCGGCGTGAGCTAAAGGCCTGGCGCCAGGCCGTAGGCGTCAGACGTCCGGACGGTCGATACGTTTCGGTTCCGGCCGCGCCCTCGCTCGCCGGGATCGGACTGGCGAGGGCACCGAAGCGGGCCTTACGGTTTCGCGCGGCAGGTAAACCTCGATCCGGGTCCCCTGCCCTTCGACGCTTTCCATCGACAAAAATCCACGGCACTCGCGCGCCGCAGCATGCACGGACGCGAGGCCAAGGCCGCTGCCACCCTGGCGGGACCGGGTGGTGAAGCCCCGCTGAAACACGCACGGCAAAATGCCGGAGGGGATACCCGCGCCGGTATCCACGACCGCGACCACCACATAATCGCCGGGCGGGATCGCATCGGGCACCCTCGGTTCCTCCCGTTCGATCGCGCGATGCCGGGTGCTGAGCGTGACGGTGCCGCCACCGGGCATCGCGTGCCGCGCGTTGGCGACAAGATTTAGCAGGATGCGGTCGAGACAAGCGGGATCGGCGCGGGTCCAGCCCTCCGGATCGGCCAGATCGAGTTGCAGGGACATGCCATCGCCAAGGCGATGCGCGATCAGGCGAGCGGTCATCCGGATACAATGATCGGTCGCGATGGGCTCGGGCGGCGCGCCCACTGGGCCCAGGCGGCGCTTTATCAGAGCGCCACCGCGGCGCGCACCCTCGCGAATGGCTTCCACATCGGCGCGTGTCTGCGCGTCCACGCCCGGCCGCGACAGGATCGCCTCCGCGATTCCGATCGTCGCCGTCAGCACGTTATTCAAATCGTGCGCGATTTCCCGCGCGACCCCACGCGTCATGCCGCCCGCCGTCCGTTGAGACGCCACACATAGGCGATCAACTCGGCCACGGTCTTGTAAAGTTCCGGCGGAATCTGACTGTTCAACGGCAGTTGGTGCAATGTGCGCGCCAGCGGAGGATTGGCCACGATCGGAACTCCATGCTGAGTCGCGGCCTCGCGAATACGGGCGGCCATGGAATCCACCCCCTTGGCGACCAGAATGGGAACGCTGCTCTTCTCGCTGTCATAGGTCAAGGCAACCGCGTAATGCGTCGGGTTCGTGATGACGACAGTGGCTTTCGGCACCTCGGCCATCATGCGCTGACGCGCCCGGCGCATGCGGATGCGGCGGATGCGCATTTTGATTTGCGGATCGCCGTCCGTTTCCTTTTGCTCGTCCTTGATGTCCGTGCGGCTCATGCGCATTTGGCGCAGATGCTGGCGCCAGAGCCAGAAAACATCCGCCGCCGCGATCGCGATCTGCGCCAGAGCCGCCGCCAGAAACAACCGGATGGAGACCGAGGCCAACATCCCCGGCAGCAGTGTCAAAGGCGCCCCCGTCAGCAGCGCCAGTCTGGGCAATTCCTGCCGCAGCACATAATAGATCGCGCCGCCGACAATCAGGAGCTTGGCGATCGCCTTGGCGGTTTCGACCAGACTCTCGCTCCCGAACATCCGCTTCAGACCCTTGGCGGGCGACAGACGGCTAAGATCGGGATGCAAAGCCTTGGCCCGCAACGCCAATCGGGTTTGCGCCAAGGTCGCGGCGACAGCGCCAAGCGCGGCCGGCAGCACGAACGGGGCGATGGCCGCCAGAAAGGTGAACCCTGCCTCGCGAAACAACGCCGCCGGCTCGACGCGCGTTTGCGTCAGCAACACCGACAGCGACCGGACCAGCGACCGTCCGGCGATGCCATCCAGCAGCATGAAGGACAAGGCGATGGCGCCAAGACCGGCCAGCAACACCGCCTCACGCGAAACCGGGGCCTGGCCTTCGTCGCGCGCTTTTTGCATCCGCCGCGCGGTTGGGGCCTCTGTCCGGTCTTCCTGGTCGCCCGCCTGGCCGGACATCGCCGGTCAGCCTCCGCCCGGCAGATTGCCAAGGCTGACGCGCATCGCTTCCATCCAGGCGGCGGTGAGCGGCGTCGAAAGCACGGCCAGAAGCAGCAGGCCCAGAGCGATCTGACCCGGGGACGCCACGAAGAATACCTGTAGGCGCGGCACCAGGCGAGCGACCAGGCCAATCCCGATATTCCAGGCGACGGACGCCAGTACGAAGGGAGCGGCGAGGCGCAGCGCCAGGAGAAAACTCTCCGACACCGTGGCGACGGACAGTTCGGTGCTGTCCGAGACCCATGCCAAAGTGCCCGGCGGGATCAGCCGGTAGAACCCGGCCAAGGCCGCCAGCGGCACCATATAAAGCCCCGACGTCAGGATCAGCGCGGGCACCGCGATTTCGTACAGCCGGGAAATGGCTGAGGTCTGCGATCCGAGATCCGGCGAGGGCATCAGCACGTTGGACACGCCAATGAAGTCCGCCACGAACTGTCCGGCGGCGGGCAGGCTGGCGGTCATCGCCCGCGCCAGCCAGCCGAACCACAGCCCGTTCGCCATTTCCTTCATCAACATCAGCGCCAACGCGGTCTCGGTCGCGGGCCGTGGCGGCAACAAGGGCTCCAGGCCAGGCAACAGGAGGATCGCGAGGGTCAGGACCATCCCCGCCTTCACAACCGCCGGGATCGTCGTTTCACCCAGCGCGGGCAACAGCGCGAACGTCGCGCCGACGCGGGCGAGAACCAACAGCAAACCGAACGCACGATCGAGGATCAGGTCCCCCGTCAGACCGGGAATCTCGTTCATGAGCCGCCGGTGGCGACCATGCGGTCGATCAAAAAGCGGGTAAAATCTGCCAGCGATGCGAACATGGAGACGCCCATAAACAGCAGCACGGCGCCGATCCCCAGCAGTTTCGGAATGAAGACCAGCGTTGCCTCGTTGATCTGGGTCACGGCCTGAAGCACCGCCACGATCAGGCCAAGCACGAGGGCAACGCCCAGCATGGGACCGGCGAGGGTGAGGACCAGCATGCCGGTGACTCGCATCAGTTCGGCGATATCCGCCTCGTTCATGGAAATTTTTTCCAGTGCCGGTTTGACGATCTCTGGGCCGCGAAGCCCGGCCGTATCGGCGCCCGGAGTACGATCGTACCGGCCTTACTCCGGGCGTATTTTTGTTCGAGAACGAAATGCAAAATTTTCGACTGTTAAAGCCCAGACGATCGCGCAGGTTTGTTTAAGAGTACGACAGACGCTGTTCGGCCTCGGGCGATCGCGCGCTATATCTGAATTTTCATGATGTCCTGATAGGCCTGCAACATCCGGTCGCGCACTGCGGTGGCGGTTTGCAAGGTCAGTTCGGCGCGCGACAGAGCCGTCGCGACCTCTGTCACATTGCCGCCGTTGGCGATGGCGCGCATCGATTGGGTTTCCGCCTCCTGCCCCGTGGTCACGGCGGATTCGACGGCGGTGCGCAAGATCGCGCTGAAATCCGTGCCACGGCCCGCGCCGCCCGCCGCGACCGGCGACGCGCCCTGGGCCGCGCCCTGGGGCGGGGCGATACGGACGGTCGGAATACCGGCGACGGGACCACTCATTTCAGCAGATCCAGCGTCCGGTTCAGCATCGTCCGCGTCGTGGAAGCAACGTTCAGGTTGGCGCTGTAAGATTGCTCGGCGTCGCGCATGTCCATCAATTCGATAAAACTGTTGACATTCGGCAGTTTCACATAGCCATCCTTGTTGGCGGCGGGGTTTGAGGGATCGTAGCGCAACGGTTGCTCGCTTTGGTCGCGGCCGACCTTGCGCACGCCGACTGTTTCCAGTCCCGCCGCCTTGTCCATCCGGTTTTGAAACGACACGGTACGGCGCCGGTAAGCCTCCGCGCCCGGATTGGAGCCGGTGGTGTTCTGATTGGCGAGATTTTCCGCGATCACCCGGATGCGGGCGGTTTGCGCGTCCATGCCCGCGGCGGAAACACGCAGCGAGGATGTGAGATCGGCGCCCACGATTATGCCGGCCGGCCAAGGGCGATGCCGAACATCGTCATGTATTTTTTATAAATCGCCGTGACCGTCGAATGCAGGGTTTCCGTGTCCGCGACTTTCATCAACTGTTCCTCCATCCGCACGCCATTCTTGTCCGCTGTCCTTGTGCCGCCTTCCTTCGCGGTGCGCACGCGCAGGCCGGGATCGACTGTCCCCTTCAGGTGATTGTCGTTGGTGCGCGCTGGCTGCACGCCGGCCAGGCCGCCCAGTACCTGATGGAAAGGTTTCGTGTCCGAGGGCTGAAAGCCAGGCGTGCTCAGATTGGCGATGTTGCGGGCGAGCACGGCCTGCCGCTCGCTGGTCCAGGCGAGGCGTTGTTCCGCTGTCGTGAAGATATCGTTCTGAAGCAGGGACATAGGGGCAAGGTGGCGGAAAAAGATGAACAAACCCCTAAGGGCTCGATTAAGGAAATCTTTATTTTTTGGTCGTTCAACAGGGTTGGGCCGGCGGCCCGTTTTCCAAAAAGGAATCCGCGTCATCGGCACAAATCATCGTCCACCGACCGCGCGAACGATTGGCACACCGCGCCATCCCCTCCGCGTCATGGCACGCCCCCGAGCGGGCCATCGGGCGCGGTACACCATTGCGAGAGTGGCCACGATCGTCAGTGGAAAGCGCCTCTCGTCCGATCGCCGTGCCACGCCCGATGGCCTGGTCGAGCCGTGCCATAACGCGGGAGGGTGGGCGTGCCAAAGGGCGTTCGTTTCGCGCGCCGTTGCGACACCCCAGGCCGCCAGGCCGTGAACCTGTTCGAGGGATTCGGCTCGTTCCTGACCGCCGCCGTGGCCTTGGCGGGAATTGTTGGCGTCATCGTGCTTCTTGGGCGGGCGTTGCGCCTCACGTCCTTT
Organism: Acetobacteraceae bacterium; assembly: GCA_043782125.1. Classification (GTDB taxonomy): domain Bacteria; phylum Pseudomonadota; class Alphaproteobacteria; order Acetobacterales; family Acetobacteraceae; genus Rhodopila. The sequence continues at coordinate 18,583 of JAYWAX010000717.1, forward strand.
GCCCGGCCGCTGCGCACCGCGCGTACGCTGACGGTGAAGGAAACTCTGGCGCTCGACTCGCGCCGGCGGCTGCATCTGATCCAGCACGGCGGCAAATCGGTGCTGCTGCTGACCGGCGGCGAGAACGACGTGGTCGTCGGCTGGATCGACGCGGACCCGCCGGCATGATCCGCTTTTGGGCGTTCGCGGTCGTGCTGCTGTTGCCCGCCGTGGCGCAGGCGCAATCCGTCGCGATCGATCTGGGTGCGGCCGGTCAGGCGGGCGCGACGGCGCGGCTGGTGCAACTGACGGCGCTGATCACCGTCATGTCGTTGGCCCCCAGTTTGCTCGTGATGGCCACCGCCTTCACCCGCATCGTGATGGTCCTCTCGCTGCTCCGCTCCGCACTGGGCGCGCAGGGCGTCCCGCCGAACACGGTGCTGATAGGATTGTCGCTGTTCCTGACCTGGTTCGTCATGCAGCCCGTCTTCGACCAGGCGTGGACCGCCGGTATCGCGCCAATGATGGAGAACAAGATCGGCGAAATCGACGGCCTGAAAGCCGCCGCCCAACCCTTCCATGCCTTCATGCTGCAAAACCTGCGCAGCGCCGATCTGGCGTTCTTCCAGTCCCTCGCACATGCCGAGGCCGGCGACACATCGTGGCGCGTGGTGATGCCCTCTTTCATGGTGGGCGAGCTGCGCCGCGCCTTCGAAATGGGTTTTTTACTGTTTCTTCCGTTCCTCGTCATCGACATGGTCGTTGCCAGCGTTCTCATGAGTCTCGGCATGATGATGCTGCCGCCCAACGTGGTGTCGCTGCCGTTCAAGCTGGTGTTTTTCGCGACCGTGGATGGGTGGCGGCTGGTGGCGGGAGGGCTGGTGCGGACGTTCGGGTGATCGTCCATGGTCCGGATTGGCATCGGCTACGACTGCCATCCTCCCCGCCCGGCATCCTCCCCGCCCGGCATCGTCCCCCGCCGGGCGCCGGCGCGATCGTGGACAGCGGCCCAACGGCCCAGCGCGGCCCTTCGCATCCCGTGGCCGCTGACCTCAGTTAAAGAACCGCGCGGGCCGGAAATCCGCGAGTTCCGGCCGTATCAGCCCATGCACAATCTCGTCCGCCAGCGCCGCGCCCAGAAACGGCGACATCGTGACGCCGCTGTGGGTAACGGCGAGATAATACCCGGAAACCCGAGGCACCGGGCCAACGGCGGACAGGCGATCGCCGGGGATCGGACGGATGCCGAGACGGACGGCCTCCGGCTCCATTTCGCCGATCGAGGGCAGAAGCTGGCGGGCACGCCGCACCAGATCGCGCGCCTCGGGCATGGACGGGCTGAGCGGGCTGTCCGGGCGCAAGGTCGCGTCGGTGGCATCCCAGTGCAGCATCAACCGTCCCGCGCCATCCGGACGCGCGTTGATCACGTTGGTATGGATCACGCGGCTGAGACTCGTGGCCACCGGCGGGGTAAACACCAAAAACCCGACGGATGGCGCGAGCGGCAAATGCAGACCGGCCTGACGCGTGACTTCGTTGGTCCAGCGCCCCGCGCAATTCACCACCATATCGGCCTCATGGCGGGTGCCGTCGGCCAGATGGACGCCAGAAACACGATCGCCGGTCAGGATCAGGTCGGCGACGCGGGCGCCGTAAACGACCTTGGCCCCGTGACGGCGGCGCGCGGCGGACAGCATCGCATGGGCGTAAACCACCGGGTCCAGCCAGCCTTCGTCCGGGAACCACGCGACCGGCGCATCGCCAATGACTACGGGGTCGATGTCCGGTTCAAGTTCCAGCGCCTGGGTTCGATCGATCCACTCGGCGGCATAACCCCAGGCCTGGAGTTGTTCGATATTCTCCTTTTGCGCGGCGCGTTCGGACTCGCCGGTCCATTCCAGGCTGCCGCCGCCATGCCACCAGGGCGTCGCGCCAAATTCGTCGCGCAAGGCCGCATGGGCTTTCATCCCGGCGACATTCAAATCGTGATACGACTTGGGGGGCTTCCGATGCGCGTTGGTCCAGGCATAGCTGATGCCCGACGTCCCGCCGCCCGCGCGCGTCATGTCCAGCACCGTGACGTCCGCCCCCGCCTGCGCGAGACGATATGCGGCCGAGGCGCCGATCGCACCCGCACCAATCACGACGATCTTCATCATGTCCGTCTCCCGCGCGCCTGGGGTCGCGGCCGCGCCGCAAGCGACGATCATGACCGCGCGTCCGGATGCCGTCGATCCCCGGATCTTGGTCGTCAATACGACCGCCCGCACCGCCGGTTTTGCCGTCCACCGTTTCGAGCCCTTGTTCTGCGGAAACAGGAACATTGTTTTCTGATACGATTTGGTCGCGCGCGCATGCCGCTGGATAAGATGTCGCGAGAGGAACTTCGCGCAAAAGAGCCGTTTCACCTCCGTCATGGTTCGGCTCGACCGGGCCATCGGGCGCGGCACATCGATCGGACGGGAGG
>JAYWAX010000718.1:0-20951 GCA_043782125.1 Acetobacteraceae bacterium
GGTGTGTTTGTCATGCCCCATGCGTAGCAAGACGCCAGGGGGCAAGGCAAAGGGGGGCGATCGCGCGGTCCCGGGGACCCCGGGGACCGCGCCCTTTGCGGGCTTTCCTCAGCGCCAACCCGATTCCTTGTCGCAGGCGGCGCGTTCCGCCGCATGGGTCTTTTCCCACGTCGAAATCGGCTGCGTCTCGGCGTCGCTCATTTTGTTGTTCATACAGGTGCAATATTTCGCGACGATCTCCAGTCCGGCCTTGTCGGCCGCGTTGTCGGTGATGCATTGGCCGACCCATTTGGTGTCGTCAGGACCGGCGACGGCGGCGGTGGAACCGAAGGTGACGGCGGCAAGGAGGAACGCCAGAATTAACGGTTTCATGAGAACTCCATCGTTTGGGGTTGTTATCATAAAGGCTCGTGACCCATGGGTGATCGGACAGTACACATTTAGGAAATAATCGCAAAACCAAATGTTTCGCGACACCGGCCGGCGCGAAGCCGCAGCTTGGGTGAGGCCTCGCCCAGACTGAGGCTGCGGATCGCGTTTCCGATGGACTTTTAACGGCCGGCGCGGGATCAATGTCCATCCCGCCCCGTCGCCGCGGGCGGCGGCCTGAGCGGACAACCCGGCGGCCCACCGTCCGCAGCGAAGGGTGTGGCACGTTCCTCCTCCATCGCGATCGACGCAGATCTCGCCGATCCGCCGCAAAACCATGGTGACCACGACATGAAACGCCGCGCCTTCCTCGCCGCCTCCGCGTCCTCAATCGCCGCTCCTGCCTTGGCCGCCCCTGGCATCGGCGTACAAGGCAAAACCATTGTCCATGTGCCGCAGGGCAACCTGGTCACGCTCGACCCGGTGTTCACGACGGCACAGGTGACGCGGAACGCCGCGGCGATGATCTTCGAGACGCTTTACGGACGCGACGAATCGCTCGCCCCGAAACCGCAGATGGTCGATGGCCACGTGATCGAGGACAATGGTCTTCGCTGGACCATGAGTCTGCGCGACGGGCTGCTGTTCCATGACGGAACCCCGGTCCTTGCACGCGACTGCGTGGCCTCACTGCAACGTTGGATGAAGCGCGACGCGATCGGCCAGACCGTCGCCGCCCGCCTCGACGCGTTGGAGGCGAAGGACGACAAGACTCTGGTGTGGCGACTGAAAAAACCCTTTGGCGCGCTGCCCCAGGCGCTGGCGAAAACCCAGAACACGCCTTCGATCATGCCGGAACGGATCGCCGCGACCGATCCCTTCAAGCAGATACCGGACGCCATCGGCAGCGGCCCGTTCCGCTATGTCCCCGGCGAATACGTCTCCGGCCACATCGCGGTGTTCGAAAAATTCCAGAAATACCAGCCGCGGCCGGAACCCGCGAGCTTCGCCGCCGGCGGTTATCGCGTCCTGGTCGATCGGGTGGAATGGCGGATCATTCCGGACCCGGCGACGGCAGCGAACGCGCTGATTACCGGCGCCGTCGATTGGCTGGATTCCCCCCTGCCCGACCTGATCCCGATGCTGAAAAGCAAATCCGACGTGGTCGTGGCGCCCGTGGATATTTACGGCACCTTCGGCGGCTTGCGGCCCAACTTTCTGCACGGCCCCACCGCCAACCCCGGCGTCCGCCGCGCCATGCTCGCCGCGATCGACCAGGTGGACATCATGACCGCCGTCATGGGCGGCGACCCCACTTTATTCAAAGCCCCGACCGGATTTTTTATCCCCGGCGCGGGCTCGGCCTCCGACGCGGGCATGGAGCGCGTGCGGAAACGTCTCTCCAAGGACGAAATCAAAGCCATGCTGAAACAAGCGGGCTATGCGGGCGAGCGCATTGTCTACATGCACCCCACCGACCAGATTTATTACGATGCGATGAGCAGCGTCGCCGTCGCCGCGTTTCGTGAAATCGGCCTGAACATCGACGAACAAACCACCGACTGGGGCACCGTCGTGGAGCGCCGCGCCAGTAAAGAACAACTGGACAAAGGCGGCTGGTCGCTGTTCCCCTACGGCGCCCCCGCCGCCGATTACCAGGACCCAATTTTCGCCACCAACCTCCGCGGCAACGGCAAGGGCGCCTGGTTCGGATGGCCCGAGGACGCGAAAGTGGAAGATCTCCGCAATCGCTGGATGGACAGCGCAGATCCCGCCGAGCGGCGCCGCCTGGACGCCGAAATCCAGCTCAACGCCTTCGACACCGTCCCCTTCATTCCTCTTGGCCAGTACCTGCCGCCCGCCGCCTACCGGAAGAACCTGACCGGCATCCTGAAAGGTGCCGTGCCCGTGTTCTGGAACGTGGCGAAAGGCTGAACCCGCCTATGCCCCGGGGAGTTCGTCCCCGGGAATCGCGACATCGGTTCCCGCCTTTTCCAGGATCCGCGCCATCGCCCCCGGCACCGCCCGCGCCGCGCGGCCCGCCAGATACCCCCGGTCGCGCAGCATCGCCACCCGCTCGGCGACCGCTTGCACCACGAATTGATTGATCGACATTGAATCCTGAGCCGAAAGCGCCTTCACATCCTCCATCAATGAAGGAGGGAGGCGAAGGGCGAAGTTACTGACGGACGCCATGATAATCTCCGTAATATGCCAGCGGGCTGTGTGACCTCGATGCCGAGGCCGGTCACCCGGCTGTCGCGTGGGACATAGTCCCGAACATTGAACGTGACGATCGCCTTGGCCATGCCATTGAGCGCCGCCGTCACGAATTTGTCGTCATTGGGATCCCGGACGATGCCCCCGTGGTTGTAGAACGGGGAAACCTCTTCCGACATCGCGAGGAACCCGTCCAGAAAGACATGCACGTCGTCCACGTCGAGGTTCATGGCTTCCAACTGCTCCGGCCGCGTCAGGACGTCCTCGTATTCCAGAAATACCGGGACACTGACCAGAGGACAGAGAACCCCAGCCCCAACCGCCAATAACAGGATGCGAGACGCCCCGGTTCGGCTGCGAAGGCCCGCGACCACGACGTCGGTATCCATGACCAGCCTCATATCGCACCCAATATCATGACGTCAAGGGCAATATTACCCTCGGCGCCATGATGCGCCCAATGGATGAAGAAACCGTTTATCCCGACGCCAGGGTCCGCATCGCCTCCGTCCGTTCGAACAGCCGCAGCAACCAGCGCACCGCCTGCCCGCGCTCCGAGTTCAGGCCGGGGTCGCGCTGCAACAGCACGGCGGCGTCGCGATGCGCCATGTCCAGCAAACCCTCATGCGCCACGGGGTCGGCCAGCTTGAACCCCGGCGCGCCGGCCTGGCGCGTGCCAAGGATGTCGCCGCCGCCGCGCAGCCGGAAATCCTCGTCGGCGATCGCAAACCCGTCATCCGTGTCGCGCAGCAGCGTCAACCGGCGGCGGGCGGTTTCGTTCACCCAATCCTCATGCAGCAGTAAACAAAAACTGGCGTCCGCGCCGCGCCCCACGCGGCCCCGCAACTGGTGCAACTGCGCGAGTCCGAATCGTTCCGCGTGTTCGATCGCCATGACGGTGGCTTCCGGGACATCGACCCCGACCTCGATCACCGTCGTCGCCACCAGCAGCCGGATCGTGCCTGCGGCGAAGGCGGCCAGCGCGCCGTCGCGGATGTCCGCCGGTTGCTGGCCGTGCGCCAGCCCGACGATATCGCCAAAACGTTCTTTCAATTGCGAAAACCGCTCCTCCGCGGCGGCCAGGTCCATGACCTCGCTTTCGGCGACCAGCGGGCACACCCAATAAATCCGCGCACCCTCCGCCAGCTTCCGCGCGATCCCCTCCAGCACATCCGGCATCGTAGCGAACGAGTGCAAACTCGTCCGGATCGGCTGGCGTCCCGCCGGTTTCTCCGTCAGCCGCGACACATCCATTTCGCCCCATTGCGTCAGCACCAGGGTCCGCGGGATCGGCGTCGCGGTCATGACCAGCACGTCGGTCCGTTCCCCCTTCGCCCCCATCAGCAATCGTTGCGTGACCCCGAACCGGTGCTGTTCGTCGATCACCGCGAGTCCCAGATCCTTGTATTCCACGGCCTCCTGAAACAACGCGTGCGTCCCGACCACAATCGGCAACGAGCCGTCCTTCAGCCCCCGCAGCAGTTTCGTCCGCGCCCGCCCCTTCACCGAACCGGTGAGAAGCGCCACCGGCACCGGGCATAACCGGGTCAGCGTCGAAAAATGCTGCTTCGCCAGCACCTCCGTCGGCGCCATCAACGCCGCCTGGGCACCCGCCTCCACCGCGCGTAGCATCGCCAGTGTGGCGACCAGGGTTTTTCCGGAGCCCACATCCCCTTGCAACAACCGCAGCATCCGGCGTTCCGAGCCCAGGTCGGCGTCGATTTCGGCGAGGGCAAGCTTTTGGGAGCCGGTGGGCGTGAAGCCGAAACGCCGAAGCGCCTCCGCGGCAAGGGAGGACCCGCCGTTCAGCACCCGTCCCGCTCGCGCCCGGACGCGCCCGCGCACGACCGCCAGAGCGACCTGGCCCGCCAGCAATTCGTCGTAGGCCAGCCGCGCCCGCGCGGATGCGTCCGGCACCGCGTCGCCGGGAATTTGCACGGACCGCAACGCCTCCCGGAACGGTGGCCATTTTTCGCGGCGTAGCAACGGCGCGTCGTGCCATTCGGGAAAATCCGGCACCAACTCGATGGCCTGGGCGATCGCACGCGCGACCTGGCGCGGCCACAGACCGGCCGTCAGCGGCCAGACCGGCTCGATGGCGGGAATGCGCCAGGCCTCGGCGGCGGAGACCATGTGCTCGGGATGGGCGATGGTGACGCGGCCGTTGAACAATTCCACTTTGCCGGAAATGACGAGTGGTGTCCCCGGCGGCATTTGCGCTTCCCGGGTGAACCGGAAGAACACCAGCTCGGCGATGCCCGTGGCGTCCTGCACGACGATCCGCCAGGGTTGCCGCGAATGGGCGGGCCGTTCGTGCCGCACCACCTCCACCGCCAGCGTCGCCACCGTGCCCGGTTTCGCCGCCTTGATCGCCGGCCTCGCCGTCCGGTCCAGATACGACTCGGGCAGATGGAACACCACATCCACCACCCGATCCCCGCCCGCCGCCTTGGCCATGAGTTTCCCCACCGCGGGACCTATGCCCCGCAGCGATGTCAGAGGCGCGAAAAGGGGTGCGAGAGGGTTATCGTCCACGGGCTGACAGGTTGGTGACCGGCGGCTATATGACAGCCCAACGATGACCGAGCCAGAGCAACCCCCAAACGAGATGCGACCTCTCGACGATCCCCCGCCCCTCCACGATCCAAGGCGGCGGCGTCTGTTGTTCCGCGCCACGCACCGGGGAACCTTCGAAAACGACCTGCTTCTGGGCGGTTTCGTGCGGCACAACCTCGCGGTGTTCACCGATGAGGAAATCGATGCGCTGGAAATCCTTATGGAACTGCCGGACGTCGATCTCGCGGACTGGCTGACCGGGCGCCGCCCGATCGCGCCGGAGGACGCGACTCCGATGTTGCTGCGGATCCGGGCGAGTCTGGAACGATGAGCGAGCCCATCCGCGTTTGGGGCGCGCCCGAGGGATGGGACGCGTTCCTGCTGGCCCAACGGCGCCGCGAGTTTTCCGGCGCCATCCTGCACGTCGCCCGCGACGATGCCCGCATGGCCCGCCTGGCTGAGGCCTTGGCTTTCGCGATGCCGGAAGCCGAAATCCTGCGCTTCCCCGCCTGGGATTGCCTGCCGTACGACCGTGTTTCCCCGAACGCCACGCTGGTGTCGGAGCGCATCGCCACCCTGACCCGGCTATTGGACAAGCCCACCGGCCCGCGCTTCGTGCTGACCACCGTCAACGCCCTGATCCAGCGCGTCCCGCCGCGCGCCGCCTTCGCCGGGGCGCGCCTGGACCTGAAGGTCAACGGCCTCGCGAAACCGGAGGAGCTGAGCCGCTTCCTGGAAGCCAACGGCTACGGCCGCGCGGGCACTGTCATGGAGCCTGGCGAATACGCCGTGCGTGGCGGCATTTTCGACGTTTTCCCGGCGGGCGAAGCCGAGCCGCTGCGCCTCGACCTCTTCGGCGACACCATCGAAACGATCAAGCCGTTCGACCCGGCGACGCAGCGCAGCGGCACGGTCTCGCGCAAAACCCTGTCGTTACGCCCGGTCTCCGAACTGGCGCTGGACAAGGATTCCGTCTCTCGCTTCCGCACCGGCTGGCGGGAATTGTTCGGGCCGGACGCGGCGCGGGACCCGATCTATCTGTCGATTTCCGACGGGCGGCGCCATCCGGGAATGGAGCACTGGGTGCCGTTGTTCCACCCCGTCATGGAGAATCTTCTCGACTATCTGCCGGACACCTCCGTCAGCCTCGATCACCAGACGGACGAGGTGCTGGAGGCGCGATTGGAGATGATCGCGGACCACGCGCAGGCCCGGAAAGCGCCGCCACGAGACGGGGAGGTACCGTATCGGGCACTGCCGGCTGGCCAGTTGTATTTGACCCGCGACGAGTGGGACGAAATGTTGTCCTTCGGGCCTCGTTTGGCCTTCACACCGTTTGCGAAACCCGACGGCGCCACCGGGATCGATGGCGGCGGCCGGCCAGGACCGGTCTTCGCCCAGACCGGCGGCGGGCCGGGGATCAACGTGTTCGATCAGTTGCGGACGCAGGCGGAACGTTGGACGTCCGAGGGCCGGCGAATCGTCGTCGCGGCCTGGACCCGGGGCTCGCGGGAACGGCTGGCGCATCTTCTGAACGAGCATGGGTTCAAAAACGCGGCGCAAGAGGACAGTTGGGCATCCATCCGGCGCAAAGAGGCCGGTTCCGTCTCCATAATCACTCTGGGCGTCGAACGCGGCTTCGTCGCGGACCGTTTGGCCGTGATCGGCGAGCAGGATCTTCTGGGCGAACGCATCTCCCGTCCGCCGCGGCGGCGGAAGCGGGCCGATCAGTTCATCGCCGAAGCGACCGAAATCGCCGAGGGCGACCTGGTCGTGCACCAGGAATACGGCATTGGCCGTTACGATGGATTGACGACCCTGCACGTGACCGGCGCGCCGCACGACTGCCTGCGGTTGATTTACGACGGCGGCGAGAAATTGTTCCTCCCGGTCGAAAACATCGAGGTTTTGTCGCGCTTCGGCAGCGACCAGACGGCGGCACTGGACAAGCTTGGCGGCGCGGCGTGGCAGAACCGCAAGGCGCGGATGAAGCAGCGCATCCGCGACATGGCGGGCGAACTGATCAAAATCGCCGCGACACGGCAAATCCGCGACGCGGAAATCCTGACGCCGCCGGAAGGCAGTTTCGACGAGTTCTGTGCCCGCTTCCCCTTCGCCGAAACCGTATCAGACCCGCGCCATCGCCGACGTGTTGGAAGACCTCGCCGCCGGCAAACCGATGGATCGTCTGATCTGCGGCGATGTCGGCTTCGGCAAGACCGAGGTCGCGCTACGCGCCGCCTTCGTCGCGGCGATGTCGGGCACGCAGGTGGCGGTCGTGGTGCCGACGACGCTGTTGTCGCGCCAGCATTTTCGCACATTCTCTGCCCGTTTTGCGGGACTTCCGATCAAGGTCGCGCAACTCTCCCGCATGGTCGCGGCCAAGGAAGCCGCCGAAGTCCGGAAAGGGATCGCGTCCGGCGATATCGGCATCGCGATCGGAACCCATGCCTTGCTGGCGAAGTCGATCGAATTCGCCGACCTCGGTTTGCTGGTGGTGGACGAAGAACAACATTTCGGCGTCGCCCACAAGGAACGCCTGAAACAACTGAAAGCCGATGTCCACGTCCTGACCCTGACCGCGACGCCGATCCCCCGCACGTTGCAACTCGCGCTGACCGGGGTGCGGGAAATGAGCCTGATCGCGACGCCGCCGGTCGATCGCCTGGCCGTGCGCACCTTCATTATGCCCTTCGACTCGCTGGTCATTCGCGAAGCCCTGCAACGCGAACGTTTTCGCGGCGGACAGGTGTTCTGCGTCGTGCCTCGCATCGAGGATTTGCCCCGTATGGCCGAGCGTCTGCGGGAAATCGTGCCCGACGCGCGCATGATCATGGCGCATGGTCGCCTCGCGCCGACGGAACTCGAACGCGTGATGACGGAGTTCGGCGACGGCAAGCACGATATTTTGCTATCGACCAACATCGTCGAAAGCGGGCTGGATATGCCCGCGGTCAATACGCTGGTCATTTATCGCGCGGATATGTTCGGTCTTGGGCAATTATATCAGTTGCGGGGACGGGTTGGGCGCGGCAAGCAGCGCGGCTATGCCTATCTGACCTGGCCCGCCAATCACCGCCTGTCGGTTGCGGCGGAAAAGCGGCTGACAGTGATGCAGACGCTGGACACTCTGGGCGCCGGTTTCACTCTGGCCAGTCACGATCTGGATATTCGCGGCGCGGGCAATCTGCTTGGCGACGAACAAACCGGACATATCCGAGAGGTCGGGATCGAGCTTTACCAGCAAATGCTGGAAGACGCCGTTGCCGATATCCGCGCGGGCGAAGGCAAAGCCAGTCATCGGGATCGCGATTGGACCCCCAATATTTCGTTGGGTTTGCCCGTTCTGATCCCGGAAGATTACGTGCGCGATTTGCCAGTGCGTCTCGGGCTTTACCGGCGCATCGGCGCGCTGGCCTCGGACGCAGAAACCGAGGCGATGGGGGCGGAACTTGTCGATCGTTTTGGCTCCATGCCAAAGGAAGTGGACAATCTGCTGGGCGTCGTCGCGCTGAAACGCGCCTGCCGGGAAGCGGGGGTGGAAAAACTGGACGCCGGGCCCAAGGGCATGGTCGTTTCGTTCCGTGGCAACGCGTTCCGCAACCCCGCTGGGCTGGTGCGCTGGCTGTCGGCGAAAGGCGGCACGATACGCCTGCGTCCCGATCATAAACTGGCGATGGTCCGCGACATGGACATCGTGACACGGCTGAAATTCGCGAAGGACACGCTGGACGCGCTGGTCCGGATTTCGGGGGAAGCGAAGGCGGCATAGGCGCCGGAATGACCCGTCGCCACGTCCTCGCCAGTTCGTGCCAGGACGCGGGGGGAGAGGCCTCGCCCCATTCCGGGGTCTCAACGGGACGGGCCGCGATGTGGTAGACGATCGCGGGACACGCTTGCGGACGAAACAAACATGACGGTACTCATCGCCGGCGCCGGAATCGCGGGCCTGACAACGGCGCTCAGCCTGCACCAGATCGGCGTGGATTGCCGCGTCTTCGAAGCCAGCGACGCCATCGCGCCCCTGGGTGTCGGCATCAACACCCTGCCCCACGCCGTCCGCGAGTTGTTCGACCTTGGCCTGAAGGACGCACTCGCTGCGACCGCAATCCCCACGGCGCGGCTCGCGTATTACTCGGCGCGGGGTCAGGAAATCTGGTCGGAACCACGGGGCGAGGCGGCGGGCTACCGCTGGCCGCAATTCTCGATCCACCGCGGCGCCCTGCAAATGGTGCTTCTGAACGCCGTCCGCGAACGACTGGGCTCGGACCGGGTCCTGACGGGGCATCGGCTGACCGGCTGGGACGAAACCTTGGCCGGTGTGACAGCGCATTTCGAAAACCGCCGCACCGGTGAAAAGCACGCCAGCGCAACGGGATCGTTGCTGATCGGCGCCGATGGCATCCACTCCGCTGTGCGCGCCCAGGCCTATCCGAATGAGGGTGCGCCGAAATGGAACGGTGCCATTTTGTGGCGGGGCGTGACGCAGGGGCATGGTTTCCTCGACGGCCGCACCATGATCATGGCGGGTCACGAGACGCAAAAATTCGTCGCCTACCCGATCTCCCGCGAAACGCCGCTCGTCAACTGGATCGCCGAGCGGAAATTCGCCACCGATCATGTCTGGCGGCGCGAGGACTGGAACCGTCCGGGCGATCTCGCCGATTTCCTGCCGTGGTTCGAATCATGGCGCTGGGACTGGCTGGATGTGCCGGCGATGGTGCGGGCGGGGGGCAGTTGCTTGGAATATCCGATGGTGGATCGCGATCCGGTGGAACGCTGGACATTTGGGCGGGTCACGCTGTTGGGCGATGCCGCGCATGCGATGTATCCGATCGGGTCCAACGGCGCGTCCCAGGCGATCCTGGACGCCCGCGTGCTGGCCCGCGAAATCCTGGCGCGCGGCACAACGCCGGACGCGCTGCTGGCTTACGAGGCAGAGCGCCGCCCGGCCACCGCGCGGATTGTGCTGGCGAACCGCGGCAATGGGCCGGAACAGGTGATGCAACTGGTCCAGCAGCGCGCGCCAAACGGCTTTGCCAGGATCGCGGACGTTCTGACAGAGGACGAACGCGAGGGCATCGCCGCCGGCTATAAACAGATCGCCGGATTCGACAGGGACGTCTTGAACGCGCGCCCGCCAATTGTACCGGTACCGTCCCAATAGGGGCGCCGCCTTCCCGCGGCGCCCAGAACGGACCGGGAGGAGGCGGCAGGTGGCGAGACCGATCGTTACTCGCCGCCCAATGGCTTCATGTTGCGCTCTACCGCACGGCGCAGCAACGCCGCCGAGCGGTAAACACCGTGCACCATTTTCGAATAGGGCAGCACGACGAACAGCGCGAGAACGAAGCCCAGGTGGATCGCCATCGTCAGCGGCATGGCACCGGTCGCGCGAACCGCAAGCAGCAGCAGACCAGTCACGGCGACCATGGCGAGCAGCAGCAGCATCGCGACATCGCCTGCGAGCAAACGGCGCGCGTTGGGCAGCGGATCGTCGGTCAGTTTCATGGCGAACAACCCGACCGTGCCGATGGTCATCAGCACACCGCCCACCGTGCCCAGTACGACGGGCAGGCTGAGCAAGGAATAGGGCGCGTGCCAGCCAAGGAAGGTATGAAAAACGAAGCCCGCGCTGGTTGCGGCGAAGCTCAGCATGAAGCCATAGAACATCGCGTGGTGCAGATACCGCCGGCGCATGGAAAAGGCTTCGGAGTTATCGTTGCAACCGTTGCCGTTGCCGCCCAGGTTTTTCAGGGTCAGCACATCCCAGGCGGCAATTCCCAACGCGGCGATTCCAACTTTTTCCGTGGGACCGGCATCCCGCCAAAAATTCCGCGCGCCCATCCACATCGCGACCAACGCATAGCCGAACGACGCGGTTCCGACGATCTGCATCGTCAACAGTGGCAGCACCGAATAAAATGCACCCGGTTGCACAGGACGTGCCGTGAAAAACATTCCCGGGGCGCCGATCGCCATGGAAACAATCAGAACCAGAGCGATCGACACAGCGACAGCCGCAGCGACAACGACGCCGTTCCGTTCGAACATTTTCGCGGCGCCAGGGGGCCAGGCATATTGTTCGTAACTCTCGGCCCGGACCTCCGCCATCGCGCGGGGGATGTTGATTCCCCATTCGTGCGGCGGCGCGTATTGGCAGGCGTAAAAGCAGCCGCGGCAATTATGGCAGAGGTTGGCCAGGTAGCTCAGATCGCCGCCGGAAAACTCGCGCCGCAATTCCAAAGCCGGAAACACCGCGCAGAAACCTTCGCAGTAGCGGCAGGCATTGCAGACCTCGACTTCGCGGCGGGCGTTGAGGATGGCTTCAGTTTCTTGCATGTCGCGCTGCCTCCTGGCCGGCAATACGGCCAAAGACCGTGCCGATTGTCATTCCGAATCCTGCCAGGTAGCCCTTGCCAAGGATATTGCCGGCCATGATCTCGCCGGACGCAAACAGGTTGCCGGCGGTGTGGCCATTGTCCATCAGCACCTGCGCCTTTTCGTTCACCTTTACGCCAAGGTAAGTGAAGGTGATGCCGGGCCGCAGCGGGTAGCCATAGAACGGCGCCTTATCGACCGCGCGCGCCCAGTTGGTCTTGTTGGGCGTCAGGCCGTCGGTCGTGTTGCCATCGAGTTTCAGATTGTCGAAGCTCTGGCCCGGCTTCACCGCTTTATTGAAGCCGTCGATCGTCGCCTGCACCTTCGCCGGATCGAGCTTCATTTTCACCGCCAGTTCCGCGATCGTATCGGCTTTGATCGCCGGGTAGACCGAAGGCATGAACAGCGGAAACGCCTTCGAATCGCAAATGGAATACGCCTCCTGGCCCGGTTGCTGGGCGATCAGGCGGCCCCAGATGGCGTAACGTTTCGGCCAGACATCCTCGCCCTCGTCATAGAACCGGTCGCCATGTTTATTGACGACGACGCTGTAGGGCACGCGGTCCAGGCGGGTGGTGATGCCGCCGTCGAATTTCGGCGCGCGGGCGTCCAGCGCCACCGCATGGCATTGGGTCGGATCGCCGATCGGCGCGACGCCCTGGTCCAGCAGGTTTTTCAGCACTCGGCCGCGATTGTAAGGCGTGCCCCGGATGACGAAATTATCGACCGCGTCGCCCCAATACTCGCGCATCCAGTCCAGGTTTGCCTGGAACCCGCCCGCCGAGGCCACGACGCAGCGCGCATGCAAGGTCTCCGGGAAGCCGCGGTAGGTGATGTCAACCGAACGCACGGAGCCATCTTCCATGTTCAGCGCGATGACCTCTGTGTCGTAAAGGATATCGATCCCGATTCGTTCCGCAGTCAGATAATACGCGTTGAGCAGTGCCTTGCCGCCGCCAAGGAAGAAGGCGTTGGTGCGGCCCAGGTTGAGCGTGCCGGTGAGCGAGGGCTGGAACCTGACGCCGCAGTCGCGCATCCAGCCGAACACACCGGACGAGGCGCGGATGGTCATCCGCGCCAGACCTTCGTCGGTGTTGCCGCCGGTGACGCGCAGCAGGTCGTCCCAGTACTCGTCCTCGTGATACGCGTCGGTCAGGACATCGTTCGGCTTGTCGTGCATCGCGCGCAAATTGCGCGTATGCCGGCTGTTGCCGCCACGAAACGCCCTGGGCGCGCTCTCCAGCACCAGCACGCTGGCACCAGCCTGGCGCGCGGTGATCGCGGCACATAAAGCGGCATTGCCGCCGCCGGCGACAATGACATCGTAAGTTTGGCTTCTGTCGGGCATGATCTCCCCTCCGATCGCCTGTCTACGAACGCGCGCCCGTTGGCGCAAGGCGGGCTGAGGGGGCGGCCCACGATGCGTTACCATCGGCTTCCAGCGCGCGAGTGAAGTCCAGCCCGATCGGATTTTCCACGCCGCGCAGGCCATCGTCGAAGCCGGACAGCGCGGGCGCATGGATATGGAACGGGACGCGGACCGCGTTCATCCCGTTGCGCCGGAACACCGCGCGCTCCAGGAACGGCGACTGCCCCCGATGACTCGCTCGGGGGTGTGCCATGACGGGGAGAGGGCGTCGCGAACGGTCAATCGTTCGGGCGGTTGGTATCAGACGACCTTGTTCGCGCGCAGGGCCTCGATCTCCGCGGCCCCGTAGCCGAGTTCGGCCAGCACTGCATCGGTGTGCTCGCCCGCCTCGGGGGTGGCGGAGCGGATCGACCACGGCGTGCGGCTGAGTTCGATCGCCTGGCCGACCACCTCCACATCTCCGAGGATTTTGTGATGGACCTTGCGGGCGATGCCCAAATGTTTCACCTGCGGATCGTCGAAGACTTCGTTCATTTTATAAATCGGGCCGCAGGGCACGCCCTCGGCGTTCAGCATTTCGATCCATTCGGCGGATGTCCGGAAAACCGTAATCGCCTCGATGATCGCGTTCAGTTCGTCGCGATTGTCGGAGCGCAACTTGCCCGTCGCGAAACGCGGATCGGTGGCCAGTTCGGGGCGGCCCAATGCGACGCAGCAACGCCGGTAAATATCGTTGCCCGCGGCGGCGATGTTGATGTGGCCGTCCTTGGTGGCGAAAACACCGGTGGGGATCGACGTCGGATGGTTGTTGCCCGCCTGCTCCGGCACTTCCTTGGCGATCGTCCAGCGCGCGGCCTGGAAGTCGAGCATGGCGATCTGCGCGCCCAACAGCGAACTTGTGACCCACTGGCCCTCGCCAGATGTTTCGCGTTCCAGCAGGGCGACCAGGATACCCATGGCGGCGAAAATACCGGCGGTCAGGTCGGCGACGGGGATGCCGACGCGGACCGGCCCCTGCCCCGGCAAGCCGGTGATCGACATCAGGCCGCCCATGCCCTGCGCGATCTGATCGAATCCGGGACGTTCGCGGTACGGTCCGTCCTGACCGAAACCGGAGATGCTGGCATAGACGATGCGTTTGTTGATTTTCTTCAACGATTCGTAATCGACGCCCAGACGGAATTTCACGTCGGGACGGTAGTTCTCGACAACGACGTCGGATTGCGCGACCAGTCGGCGGAGAATTTCGACGCCCTCCGGCGCTTTCAGGTTCAGCGTCAGGCTGCGTTTGTTGCGATGCAGGTTCTGAAAATCCGGGCCGTGGCGTTCGCCGCCAAGTCCAGAGTCGCCCTCCGGGGCCTCGATCTTGATGACATCCGCGCCCCAGTCGGCAAGCTGGCGCACGGCCGTCGGCCCGGCGCGGACGCGGGTCAGATCGATGACCTTGAAACGGGCGAGCGGACCGGGGGACGTTGTCATGAAGCCTCCTTGGCATGAAGTGCGGCGTCGTGCGGTGTGGCGGCCCGAAACGCGGGCCGGAAAGGGGGGCAGTGATAGCCGCGCCTCGGGTTTCTGGCCAGCCGCTTACTGCGCGATCCATGCAACCCGGCGCCACGATCCAACTGTACGCGGCAGCACGGCAAAACGTTCAGGCTCCGCGAACGCCCGCCCGGCCCATCGCCGCGATCGCCGCCAGCGCCACATCCGGCCGGTCGGTGATCGCCCCGTCCACGCCCCAGCCGAGCAACCGCCGCATTGCCCGGCGCCGGTTCACGGTCCAGGGCAGCACGCGCAAGCCCAGTCCGTGCGCCTCAGCCACAAGACGGCGTGTCAGGGTCTGATGCGCGGGCGCCCAGGTGGTGGCGGGGGATTGGGCGGCGACGGCGGCGGGGACGGAATTCGCATGGCGGGCGGGGGTTTCGCCGTCCCACCAAAGGGCGGCGGCGCGGACCGTTTCCGCGCGCGTCAGCCACGCCAGGGCGATGTCCGGGCGGGTGCGCGCGATATGTCGAGGGCCGCGCCAGTCGAAGGATTCGACGATGACACGGCCCGTGGCGCCGGCCGCGTCGATAACGGCCAGGGCCGCGTCGGCCATGCGGACGGGGTCGGCGGTCAGGTCCGGGAAACGCGGGTCGGTTTTCAGCTCCACGATAAAGAAGGCGTCCGGTAGCGCGCGCAGAACGCGGTCCAGCGTCGGCACGCGGAGGCCGTCCTGGCCCGTCTGCCGTCGAAATAACAGCCGGTACGCCGAAAGAGGGCGGATGCGGCCAACATCGAACCTCTCCAGCTCCGCCAGCGTCAGCGCATGGACTGCCGGTCCTGGACTGTCCAGCCAGCGTCCCGCCGCGTCGCGCGCGATGTCCGGGTTCAGGCGGAGGTCGTGCGTTACGACCGGCACGCCATCTGCCGTCAGACCGGCGTCCAACTCAAACCAACGGACTCCCAAAGCACGGGCCTGGAGAAAGCCTTCCAGCGTGTTTTCCGGGAACAGTCCGCGGGCGCCGCGATGGCCGATTGCCTCGATCTGTCGCCCCATGTCCGGTTCCCCTGTATAAGCGCCGGGAAGCACTAATCGGGGAACGAACGCAATGGAATACACCACGCTCGGGCGCACCGGATTGCGGGTCAGCGTCGCCGGACTGGGGACCGGCGGGTTCAGCCGCATTGGCATCGGCCAGTCCGAGGATCACGCCGTCGGCATCGTTCGCCAGGCGATCGACCTTGGCATCAATCTCATCGATACGGCGGCGGTCTATGGGACCGAACCGGTGGTTGGCAAAGCGTTAAAAGGTATTGCCCGGGACAGCGTGGTTATCTGCACCAAGGCGTCCAAACCGGCGGAAGACGCGTCGTTCGGCGTGTCGAAAATTCTCGAAAGTCTCGATGGGTCGTTGCGCCGGTTGGGGCTGGATTATGTCGATGTTTTTCAGCTTCACGCGGTGCCGCCCGCGGCTTACGAATTCGTCCGGACCGAAATCGCGCCGGCGTTGCTGCGGGAGAAGAAGAAAGGAAAATTCCGGTTTCTCGGGATCACTGAGACATCGCCGAACGATCATGAGCAGCACATGATGCAAAAGGCCGCCGCGACCGCGGATACGCCTTGGGATACCGCGATGTTCGCGTTCAATCTGATGGCCCAGGTGGCGCGCGACGAGGTTTTTCCGCTGACGTTGAAGAACGGGGTGGGGACACTGATGATGTTCGCGGTGCGGAGTATTTTCGCGCGGCCTCAGCAACTGGCAGATACGATGAAGGAGCTTGCGGCCAAGGGGCTGGTGCCCGCGGAGCTCGCCGCGCGCGACTCGCCGTTGGATTTTTTGGTGCATCCGGACGGGGCGCGGTCGGTGACGGACGCGGCGTACCGGTATGTGCGCCATGAGCCGGGGGTGGATGTGGTGCTGTTTGGCACCGGGGATCCGGCGCATCTGAAGGCTAACATCGATTCGATCCTGAGTCCGCCTCTGCCCGCGGCGGACCGGGAGAAACTCCGGATTTTGTTCAGCCATTTGCGCGGTGTCGGGCTGGAGGTACCGCCCTTCGCGCGGGCGAGGCTGGCGGCGGCGAAAGCGGGCTGACGGGGCTTGGCGCCGCGGCGTCCGTCGCGGCATGCTGGTCCTTTCCTGCAAGCGAAGGAGCGCTGTTACGATGCCAGAAGCCCAGACCGACGATGGGGTGCGCCTGTACTACGAGGAGACGGGCAGTGGCACGCCGATGATCTTCGTCCACGAATACGCGGGCGATCACCGGGCGTGGGAGCCGCAGATGCGGTATTTCGGCCAGCGTTATCGGGCGATAACATACGCCGCGCGCGGTTATCCGCCGTCTGACGTGCCGGACGACGTGGCGAAGTATTCGCAACACCGGGCGGCGGACGATATCGCGGCGGTGCTGGACCACCTGAAAATCGACAAAGCGCATATCGTCGGTCTGTCGATGGGCGGGTTCGCGACGCTGCATTTCGGCTTCCGGCATCCGGATCGCGCGCGATCTCTGACAGTCGCGGGCTGCGGGTATGGCGCGGAGGTGGGCGAGCGCGACAAATTTCGCGCGGAAGTCCAGACCATCGCGAAATTCATCGACGACAACCCCATCGAGGTCTTCGCGGAACAATACGCCTATGGCCCGACTCGGGTGCAGTTCGAAAATAAGAACCCGCGCGGGTTCGCGGAATTCAAGCGGCAACTGGCAGAACATTCGAAAATTGGCGCGCGCAACACGCAGCTTGGCGTGCAAGGGGAACGGCCGTCCCTGTATGAGTTGGTGGACGATATGCGAAAATTGACTGTTCCGACTCTGGTGCTGACCGGGGACGAGGACTGGCCTTGCCTGCAACCGGCGTTGTTAATGAAACGGAACATTCCGTCCGCCGCATTGTCGGTCATGCCGAATTGCGGACATACGATCAATATCGAAGATCCCGATCAGTTCAACCAACTGGTCGCGGCATTCGCCGCACAGGTGGATGCGGGCAGGTGGCCGATGCGGGATCCGCGGGCGATGAGTGCCTCGATCACCGGGATGAAATAACCGGGATTTATCGGGACACGCCGTGCCGGCCGGGGGGGGCCCGGACGTGCCGGGGTATCGCGGTTTTCAGACGGTAGACGGCGCTTGCCCGCCAGGGGCGGATGGTTGGATGGGCATTTGCGGCGGCAAGGACGCGCGGCGCGTTCGGGCGCCCTTGCCCGCCGGTTCAACCCGCGAGCGGCCCGCCGGCGATCGTGATGCGGTGCATCAGGCGCCGCTCGCCCTGGTAGTCGTTCAGCGCGTAGTGCCAGGTGGAGCGGTTGTCCCAGAACGCCAGCGAGCCTTCGCGCCAGCGCAGGCGGCAGGTGAATTCCGGGCGGGCGGCGTGCTTGTAAAGATAGCTGAGCAACGGCGCGGATTCCTCGGCCGTCCAGCCATCGAAACGCAGTGTGAAGCCGGGGTTGACGTACAGCGCCTTGCGGCCGCTTTCGGGATGGACGATCGCCACCGGGTGTACCGCGTCCTGTGTCGCGAGGTCGTGGTTGCCGACCCGGCCTTTCAGTCCTTCGCGGTTCTTGCCGAAAACATGGCGGCTGGAATGCACCGCGCGCAGGCCGGACAAGGTTTCCTTCAATCCGTCCGACAGCGTGTCGTATGCCGCGTACATGCTGGCGAACATCGTATCGCCGCCCAAAGGAGGGACCGCGCGCGCATAGAGCATCGAGCCAAGCGCGGGAAGCACGTCGTAGCTGTGGTCCGTGTGCCAGCCGCCGCCGATATTCACGGTCTGGTCGGGCTCTTTGACAACCAGAGCGATTTCGGGATGGCGTTCGGTTTTGGCGAAGAAGCGATTGATGTCGATCTCGCCAAAGCGGCGCGCGGCCGCGATATGCTGTTCCTCGGTCAGCGTTTGGTCGCGGAACACGATAACGCCGTGTTGGGCCAGCGCCTCCTTGATGTCCGCGACGTGTCCATCGGAGAGGTCCGCCAGATCGACGCCGCCGATTTCCGCGCCAACCGCGCCGGCCATTGGCCGGATTTCCAGGCGATTGCTCAGCATCGTTACCTCCATTTGGTTCCGCACACCGTGCCACCCGCGCCCAACGAGATCAATCGAGGATTTGAAACTGGGCCAGCGCCGCGGTCACCCGTCGCACGACATCGTCCCAATCGCCCGGCGCGGTCTGGCGAAACAGGCGCATGGTGGGATACCAGGGGGTGTCGTCGCGGCCGCGTAACCAACGCCAGCAGGCATCGAAGCGGCTGAGCAGCCAGACCGGCTTGCCCAGAGCCCCAGCAAGATGAGCGACGGCGGTATCGACGGCGATGACAAGGTCGAGGCCCGAGATCAGCGCGGCGGTATCGGCGAAATCGACGAACCCATCGGCCGCGAGGATCAACGGAAAGGGAACCGTTCCGGCCTGTTTCGCGGGCAGGCCCACCTGCAACGAAACAAACACGCAATCAGCGACTCCGGCCAGCGGCAGCAACGTGGACAAATGTATGGAGCGGCGGCGGTCGATCGCGGCGGCCAGCGGTTGATCGGGCCGCTGGCCACCGGCCCAGACCAGGCCGATTTTCAATTTTCCGCCGATCTCCGCTTCGTCGAGGCGATCGCGCCAGGCGGCGGCTTCATCGGGCGGCGGCGAAAGATAGGCCACGCTGTTGGGAATGGTTTCCAGCACCGTGTCGAACGCCAGTGGCAGGCTCATTATGGGACAGTGAAAATCGTGGTACGGGAGCGGTTCGCCGCTATCGGCCACAACCGCGACACCCGGCACGCTCTCCATCAGGCGGACCAGTGCACTGGGCGCCGACATCGCCACGCGCGCGCCGCGGGCCGCCAGCAAGGGCGCGTACCGGCAGAAATGCAGCGTATCGCCAAAACCCTGTTCGGCCTGAAGAAGGATTGTTTTCCCGTTGAGGTCTTGTGCGCCGGTCCACCGCGTGGCCGCGGGCAGGCGGACGATATTGGCGAGCGGGGGCACGGACCAACGGGCTTCGTAGAGCGGCCAGGCTTCGCGGAACCGGCCCAGAATCAGCAGGATCATGGCGAGATTGACAGCGGCTTCGGGGTATTCCGGCGCAGCGGCGAGCGCTGCGCGACATGCCGCTTCGGCCTCATGGAGGCGGTCCTGCTCGACGAGGCACAAGGCCAGATTATTGGCGGTCCGAGCCGGGTCGGCGCCAAGTTCGCGGGCGCGCCGGTAAAGCGTTTCGGCTTCCTGCGTGTGGCCAAGCGAATGGCGGGTGACGCCAAGGTTCAGCGTGGCGTTGGCATGATCGGGGCACAGGCGCAGCGCACCGCGAAAATGGTTTTCCGCTTCCGCCAGCGCGTTCAGCGCATGGGCCACGATCCCAAGATTATTATGTGCCTCGACGCGTTCGGGATCGAGGCGGAGAGCTTCGCGCTCGCAAGACATTGCTTCCGCGGCGAGACCTTGCGACAGGATGGTCAGGCCGAGATTGGCCCAGGTACTGGACCGGGTGGGATCGCGGGCGAGAGCGGTACGGTAGAATGCAACCGCTTCGCGCGCGTGTCCAAGGCGTTGCAATTCGACGCCTCGTTCGTGGCAGAGGTCCGGATCGAGATCGGGTGGTGGTTCGGGGGTCGTTTCGGTTTGCATTCCCCTATCTGGACACGGAATTAAATCCGCGCCAACACCTGTTTCTGGAATTTTGTCATGTCGTCGATCGCCTTTTCGGTGTCCCGTCCCTCGAAATCGAAGTCCAGGGCGACCACACCCAGGTTCCGCAGCGCGGCAATATCGCGCAGGACATCGTCGATCGAGCCGGCGAAGAGTTTCGGGTTGCCGTCGGAGGCGAGCGGAGCGGGTTGGCCATGGCGTTTCACGCGGTAGGCGACGCCGACGGCGTTCGGATCGCGGCCCGCTTTGGCCGTCATGTCACGCAATTTGGCGATGCCGGCCTCCAGGCGCGGCAAGGTGTCGAGCATGTACGCCTTGTTGCTGCCGATGGGATACCACACGTCGCCAACGCGGGCGGCGCGGCGCATGGACGGGCCGGTTTCGCCACCGACCCAAATCGGCGGGTGCGGCTTCTGGACAGGCTTTGGGTCGATCAGCAGGCCGTCGATCTTGGTGTATTCCCCGTTGAACCGCACGTGTTTCTGGGTCCAGACGGCTTTGAAGGCATCGATGTATTCGTCGGTAACTGCGCCACGCATGGCGAAGGGTGTCGTGGCGACGGCGTCGATTTCCACTTTCTGCCAGCCCGCGCCGATGCCGATATCCAGCCGCCCGCCGGACAGCACGTCGATGGTCGTCAGCATCTTCGCCGCCAGGATCGCGGGCCGATGCGGCACGACCATGACCGCCAGCACGATGCGGATTTTATCCGTTTTCGCGGCGATCCAGGCGGCGGCGGTCAGTTGTTCGTGCCGGACGCCGGGATCGGGTGAGTAGAATTCGCCGGACTCGGAGTACGGATAACCGGGCGACGCGACATCGGGCAGGGCGATGTGGTCGGTGAGGGTGAGATATTCGAAGCCGAGTTCCTCGCCGAGTTGGGCGACGCGCGCCATGGCGGCGGCGTCCGACATGGGGCCGGAAATGGGCAGGTTGAAGCC
>JAYWAX010000719.1:0-20896 GCA_043782125.1 Acetobacteraceae bacterium
CGGTCCAGGGACCGTGTCCCTGGTGGGTTCGAAGGGCAAAGCCCTCGCGGGGTCCGGGGCGGAGCCCAGGCGTTTCCACCGTTCAGGCCCCTCGCACAGATCGTCACTCCCGCGCCTCGACCCGCGCACGGCTGGGGTGGTAGCGTTCGACGAGGTACAGGGGGCGGCTTTTGGTTTCGTTGAAGATGCGGCCCAGGTATTCGCCGATGACGCCGAGGGTCATGAGTTGGATGCCGCCAAGGAACAGAATCACAGTCATCAGGCTGGGGTAACCGGCGACGGAGTTACCGAACAGCAGTGTCTTCACGATCACCTGGATACCGTAAACCGCCGCCAAAGCCGCGACCGCCAGCCCGAGATAGGTTGCGACTTTCAGTGGCACGACCGTGAAGCTGGTGATCCCTTCCAGCGCGAAATTCCACAGTTTCCAATAATTCCATTTGGTGCCGCCGATGGCGCGCGGTTCGCGATCGTAAAGGATGGTGGTGGTGGGAAAACCAACCCAGGCGAACAGGCCTTTCATGAACCGGTGCTGTTCGCGCAGTTTGCAGACGGCATCGACGACCCGCCGGCTCATCAGGCGAAAGTCGCCGGTGTCCTCGGGCAGCCGCACGGTGCCGGCGTTGCGCATCAGGCGGTAGAACACATGCGCAGTCAGCCGCTTGAACATGGTTTCGCCGGGCCGCGCGCGGCGGCGGGCGCAGACCATGTCGAACCCCTGCCGCCAGGCCGCCACCAATCGAGGGATGACTTCTGGCGGGTCCTGCAAATCGGCGTCGATGACGATTGCCGCGTCGCCGCGCGCATGATCGAGCCCGGCGGTGGTGGCGATTTCCTTGCCGAAATTGCGGGACAGGGAAATCAGCGCGATGCGAGGATCGTCGCGGCGCAGCAATTCCACCACATCGCGCGTGGCATCGATGCTTCCATCGTCCACGTAGATCGCTTCCCACGCCCCAAGCGGCACCATCGCGGCGGCCAGGCGCCGATGAAAGGCGGCGAGCCCCTCGGCTTCGTTAAAAGCCGGAACGATCACGGAAAAGATCGGACGATCTTCCCGGTGAAAATGCGGTGTCAGAGCGTCGGGCATTGCACGATCCGTTAACATTTGGCGGCTAACCTGCGGATCATGCCGCCGAAGGGATGAATCCTTGGTTAACGAAACGCTGAATCGCCATCGATTTCTGGGCGTCTTGCTTCTGGCCGCAGCGGTCCTGACGCTGACGGCCTGGCTGCGCGGCGCGGAGTACGACGAGCAATATTCGCTGTTCCTGACGGCCGGCGTGCCAAGACCGGCCTGGCCCGAAACCGTCTTTCCCGCGGGCCTCGCGCGCGACATCCAGGCGGGAACGTCCGGTTTCCTGGCGATCGGCCAGGATTTGCGGGTCACGGACGTACACCCGCCGCTTTATTTCTGGCTGCTGGCGCTGTGGCGCGCGGCATTTGGCCCAGACCTTTTCGTGGCGCGGTTACTCTCGGTCGTACTGGGCGTGGCGGCGCTGGGATTGACCGGCGCCATCGCGCAGCGGGCACGCATTCCCCCGGCACAGGCGATGCTTCTTACGCTGGGGTGTTATGCCTTCGCCTATACAAGCGGCATCGCGCGCGGCTTCGCCCTCGCGCAATTGCTGCTTCTCGGCGGCGCCCTGTGTCTGGTTTCTCCCTCCCGCGCATGGCGCTTCGCCCTGGGCGGCGCGCTTTTGGGCGGCGCGAGCTTCGCCAATTATCTGGCGATATTCGTGGGCGCCGCCTGCCTCGCCGCCGCCGGATTGTATTGGCTGTCTGGGCGCGCCTGGCGGCATCCGGCACCGCTCGCAATTTTGGGGTTCGCCGTGTTCCTGCCCGCCGATCTCTGGTGGTTCATGGCGCAACGCGCCAGCCGCGACGGACAATTCCCGGCGTTCTCCGCGATCGACAGCCTCACCCGCCTGGCCACGCGCGGCGCGGGGGCCATCTTTGGCGGGTTGCCGCTCTATTTGCCCGAGCCCGCGTCCCGTCCGCCTGGCATCGCTCTGGGCCTGCTGCTGCTTTGTCTGGTCTGGCGGGTGGCGCGGGGATGGCACGCGATTGCGCCGCCGACCGTGCGCGCCACCCTGGCCTTGGCGGTGGTCGCCACCCCCGCCGGCCTCTTTCTGCTGGGTGCCATGTTCGGCAACACGCCCATCGAGGTTCGGTATCTGGCCTTCGCCACGCCATTCGCCGGGTTGCTGGTGGCCGCGACGGCGGGCCGTCGCCTGACCGCGCTGGTTCTCGCCATCCAGGCCGCTGCGCTTGCTGGCCTGATGCTCGCGCCCCAGACCATGCAGCCCGCGCGCGCGGCGGCACGGGCGGCGGCGGAACTGGCGGGCGACGGGCCAATGGGCGACGGGCCAATGGGAGACAGACTGGTGCTGCTGCCCAGAGGTAACGACGGGGTCGGCGTCGTGGGGGCCTTCGCCATCGAGGCCCCGCCTGGCCTCCCGTTGCTGCTCGTCGCCGCGACCGCGACGCCCGCCAGCATCGAAGCGCGGCTTTCCGGACACCGCCGAGTTGTGCTGGCGCTGTTGGAACAGGACGAGGCCAGCCGGGCCGCCAGCGCCGCCATGCGCCGTGCCTTCGACGGTCCGCGCTGGAGGGAGGTCGCGCGGCGCCCCAACCTCGCGGTATACGAGCGGATCGGCGGGGACTGATGCCCGCCCCGTTCATCCAACCCGGCGCGCGACAGGAGACAGCATGAAGACGATCGACGACGCCATCCAGGCTTTCGCGGCGGCCACCGACGGCCCGCCCAACCCGGCGCTGCAATGGGCGCTGGCGCATTGGGACCAGGCGGCGCCGCGCTGCCTGGCAATGCTCGAAGCCTATACGGACGGCACCGACGACAGCGAAACGACGTTGGACGCGATGTTCTTCATCGTCCACCTTCTGGGCGACCGCGGCGACAAGCGCGCCTACCGCCCTTTGTGCCGCCTGATGCTGAACGAGGACAAGCTGACCGACGCTCTGGGCGACGAGGCCTGCGTCAACACGCTGAAAGGCGTCCTCATCAAGTGTTTCGACGGCGATACGGCACCGTTGCGCGCGGTGGTCGAGTCAACCGAAGCGGAATCGATCACGCGGGGCGAGGCTTTGCTGGCTTTGGCCTGGCTGGCGCGCGACGGGCGGTTCCCGGAGGCGGAATTCCGCGACTATATCCGCGGCTTGTACCAGACGATGAAACCCCGGGAATCCGATTACGTTTGGTACAATCTGGTCGTGGTATCGGCGATTCTCGGGTACCAGGAATTCGCCGCGCAGGCGGCCGGCCTGATCAAGGATGGCCTGGTCCCCGAGGAATGGCTGACCCTCGCCGAATTCCCCGATCTGCTTGCCACCGGCGATCCCACGGGGAAGAACGGGCTGGAATCGGAGGAAGTCGCGCCGTTCGACAACATCGTGGAAGCCGTCGCCAACTGGCCCTGGGAGGAGGAAGCCTACGAGGAGGAGGAAGAGGAACAGGTCCAGACTCCCATGGTCAATCCCCTGCGCCATGTCGGGCGCAACGATCCCTGCCCCTGCGGCAGCGGCAAGAAGTTCAAATACTGTCATCTGGTGGCGTAATGAAACAGCCAAACATCGTCTTCGTCATGGCCGACGACCTCGGGTTCGCCGACCTGTCCTGCAACGGGCGCCGCGATTACGACACGCCCAACATCGACCGGATCGCCGAACGCGGGGTACGGTTCACGCAGGGCTATGCGAACTCCGCCGTTTGCTCGGCCACGCGCACCGCGCTGATCACAGGGCGCTATCAATACCGCCTGCCGATCGGGCTGGAGGAACCGCTGGCGGGCAAACCGGATGTCGGACTGCCTCCAGCGCACCCGTCCCTCCCCTCCCTTCTCCGCGCCGCCGGGTACGCCACCACCCTCATCGGCAAATGGCACCTCGGCATGCTCCCGGCCTTTGGACCGGCGCAAAGCGGTTACGATCGTTTCTGGGGTATTCGCAGCGGCGCAATCGATTATTACACGCATCTGAACCCCCGCAACGAACTCGACCTGTGGGATGGTGAATCGACGGTACAGCAGACCGGATACCTCACCGATCTTCTGGGCGATCGCGCCGTTTCCGAAGTCGAGACTTACGAGAAGCAGAACAAACCGTTCCTGCTGAGCCTGCATTTCAATGCGCCGCACTGGCCCTGGGTCGCGCCGGGCGATCAGGCGGAATCGGAACGTCTGCGCGGCTCGCGGTTGCGTCATTTCGATGGCGGCGATCAACGGACCTATGCGCGCATGGTGCAGGCGATGGACCGCCAGATCGGGCGCGTTCTGCAAGCGCTGGACGCGACGGGGCAGGCGGACAATACGATCGTCGTGTTCACCAGCGATAATGGCGGCGAACGCTTCTCCGACACCTGGCCCTTTACCGGCATCAAGACCGAGTTGCTGGAAGGCGGACTCCGCGTCCCGTATTTGGTGTGCTGGCCCGCGCGCATTCCGGCCGGACAGGTCAGCGATCAGATCGCGATCACCATGGACTGGTTTCCGACGTTACTGGCCGCCGCGGGCACTGCGCCGCATCCGGATTTTCCGCCGGACGGTGCCGATCTGCTGCCTGTCCTGACCGCGCCGGGCCGCACCATCCCGCGTCGATTATTCTGGCGGTACAAAACCAACGCCCAGAGGGCGATGCGGGAGGGCGATCTGAAATACCTGAAAATCCGGGACAATACCTGGTTGTTCGATGTCGTCGCCGACCCGCGCGAACGCGGCAACCTGAAGGACCGCCGCCCGGACGATTTCGCACGCATGGAAGCCGCCTGGCATGCCTGGAACGCCGGCATGCTGCCGGAAATCGCCGACAGCTTCGGGGAAACCTATCGCGCGGCGGACCTCGCGGATCATATTGGTGCGGCGTAGAAGCCGGCCCGCTTAAGCGCGCCAGCGGGGGGGCGTGGGAGCCTGACCAGGGAACTCCGGTTCGGCGCAACCGGCCGAACCCTGGCGCCTGTCAGGATGCCGCCGGGACGCGCGTTCTCTCTGGCATTGCGCGGCGGCATCGGGCAGGCTACCGGTTCCAGATCGCCGGAAGCGGCGGGACTGGGACTGGCGGGACGACAGGGCGGCGAGGATCAATAAACGATGCAACGACGCGAATTTCTGCGCACCAGTGCTGGCGCGGCGGGCCTGTTGGCAGCGCCGGCGATCGGCCATGCGGCTGACACCAAGGTTCTGCGCTTCGTACCGCAGGCCAATCTCGCGAATCTCGACCCGGTCTGGACCACCCAATATGTCGTCCGTAACGGCGCCCTGCTGATCTGGGACATGCTGTATGGCGTGAACGACAAGCTCGAACCACAACCGCAGATGGTTGAGGCGCACGAGGTCACACCAGATATGAAGGTTTGGACCTTCCGGCTGCGCCCAGGGCTGAAATTCCACGACGGCGAGCCGGTGCGGTCGAAAGATGTCGTTGCCAGCATTCATCGCTGGATGGTTCGCGACGCCACGATGGGGCTGGTCATCAAACAGCGGCTCGACGCGCTGGAAGCCATCGACGACCGGACCTTCCGCTTCCGGCTCAACGCGCCGTATCCAAAAATGCTGTTCGCGCTTGGCAAAAGCAGCACACCCTGCCTGTTCGTAATGCCGGAGCGGATGGCGCAGACCGATCCGTTCAAGCAGATTACCGAATATATCGGCTCCGGCCCGATGCGCTTCAACAAGAACGAATGGGTGCCCGGCTCCGGCGCGATTTTCGAACGCTTCGCGGGCTATGAGCCGCGGGCGGAAAAGGCCAATTGGCTCGCCGGCGGAAAGAATATCCATTTCGACCGGATCGAGTGGAAAATCCTGCCCGACGGCGCCACCGCATCCGGCGCGTTGCAGAATGGCGAGGTCGATTGGTGGGAACAGGCGCTTCCCGATTTGGTTCCTCTCCTGAAAAAAACCGCCGGTGTGGCCGTCGATATCGCCGACCCGCTTGGCAATATCGGGTCCTTCCGGATCAATCATTTGCATCCGCCGTTCAACGATGTGCGGGCGCGGCGCGCGGTGCAGATGGCGCTCAGCCAGTCCGATTATATGCGGGCGGTGGTTGGCGACGACGAATCGCTCTGGAAGGAAATCCCCGGCTTCTTCACGCCGGACACGCCGCTTTACACCGAGCAAGGCGGCGAACCGCTGAAGGGCGAACGCAAATACGAAGCCGCAAAAAAGCTGCTGGCGGAGTCCGGGTACAAGGACGAACCCGTGGTCCTGCTGGTGGCGATCGATGTCGCGATCACCAAGGCACAGGGCGATGTGACCGCCGATCTGCTGAAAAAAATCGGCATGAACGTGCAGTACACCGCGCTCGACTGGGGAACAGTCGGGCAGCGCCGGGCGAAGAAGGAAAAACCGTCCGAGGGCGGCTGGAACATCTTCCACACCTGGCATGCGGGCGCCGACTGCGTGAATCCCGCGCCTTATATCGCCCTGAACGCAAGCGGGCCTACGGCCTGGTTCGGCTGGCCCAAATCCGAACGGGTGCAAGGCAAGATCGACGAATGGTACAACGCCCCCGACCTGGCGGCGGAAAAGAAAACGATCGCCGAACTGAACCAGGCCGCGATGGAGGACGTCGTTTATATTCCGACCGGGTTCTTCAAAAGCTATCAGGCGTGGCGCAAAAATGTGACGGGGATCGTCAAGGCGCCCTTCCCCGTCTTCTGGGATGTGAGCAAAACCTGACATGTTGGCCTATTTCCTCCGCCGGGTGCTGGCGACCATCCCCGTCGTCCTGATGGTGGCGTTGTTCGTCTTCAGCCTGCTGTATCTCGCCCCCGGCGATCCGGCCGCGATCATCGCCGGCGATCAGGCGACACCGGACGACGTCGAACGGATCCGCGCATCGCTCGGGCTCGATCGTCCGTTCCTGGTCCGGTTTCTGGAATGGCTGTGGAACGTCATGCACGGCGATCTCGGCACGTCGATCTTCACCAATCTGCCGGTCAGCCACATGATCGCGCAACGGATCGAACCGACGCTGTCGTTGATGGCGTTGACTCTAACGCTGTCCCTGAGCCTGGCCATCCCGATGGGCGTGATCGCCGCCTGGAAGCACGGCACACTGATCGATCGTTTTGTGATGATGCTGGCGGTGTTCGGCTTCTCCACGCCGTCCTTCGTTGTCGGGTATCTGCTGGCCTATGTGTTCGCGTTGCAATTGGACTGGCTGCCGGTTCAGGGCTTCACGTCGATCAGCCAGGGCCTGTTCCCGTTCCTGCGCAATCTGATCCTGCCCTCTGTGGCGCTTGGCTTGATCTTCATGGCGCTGATCGCCCGCATCACGCGCGCGACCATGCTGGATGTGTTGTCGCAGGACTACATCCGCACCGCCAAGGCGAAAGGCGTGGAGCAAAAGGGCGTCCTGTTTGTCCACGCACTGAAAAACGCCGCCGTGCCGATCGCCACGATCGTCGGCATCGGCTTCGCGGCGCTGATCGGCGGCGCCGTGGTGACGGAAAGCGTGTTCGCCATCCCCGGTCTGGGCCGCCTGACCGTGGACGCCATCCTGCGTCGCGACTACCCGGTCATCCAGGGCGTCGTGCTGCTGTTCAGCTTTAACTACGTGCTGGTGAACCTGGCCGTGGACCTTCTTTACACCGTGTTTGACCCGAGGATCAGGTATTGAGCACCTCAACTCTCGAACCAGGCGCCTACACCGCCGCCCCCGAACTCGCCAATGTGCTGCCCGAGCCGAAGCAGCGCGGCAAGATCATGGCATTCGTGCATGGGCACCCCACCATCGTGATCGGCGGAACCGTGGTGGCGCTGATGGTGTTGATCGCCATCTTCGCGCCTTATCTTTTCACCAAGGATCCAACATCGCTCGCGCCGGCGCGCCGGACCCGCGCGCCCTCCGAACTCTATTGGTTCGGCACCGACATGTTGGGCCGCGACGTTTATTCCCGCGTGCTGTATGGCGCCCGGGTTTCGCTGACTGTCGGGTTCTCGGTCGCCTTCTTTGCGGCGATCATCGGTACTGCCATCGGGCTGGTCGCCGGCTTCACGCGGGCGGTCGATTCGGTCGTCATGCGTGTCATGGACGGGCTGATGTCGATCCCCGGCATCCTGCTGGCCATCGCGCTGATGGCGCTGACACGCGCGTCGATGAAGAACGTCATCATCGCGATCACGATCACCGAATTCCCCCGCGTCTGCCGGCTGGTCCGCGGCGTCGTGCTATCGCTGCGCGAGCAACCATATGTGGAAGCCGCCATCGCATCCGGCACGCGCATTCCCGTGATCATCTGGCGGCACATCCTTCCGAATACGCTGGCACCGCTGATGGTGCAGGGCACCTTCATCTGCGCCTCCGCCATGATCGCCGAAGCCACCCTCTCCTTCCTGGGCGCCGGCACACCGCCGATCATCCCAAGCTGGGGCAACATCATGGCCGAGGGCCGCGCGCTCTGGCAGGTGAAACCCTATATCGTCTTCTTCCCGGCCATTTTCCTGTCGATCACCGTCCTCGCCGTCAACATGCTTGGCGATGGCCTCAGGGATGCGCTCGATCCCCGTCTCGCGAAACGGCTCTGATATCAATGGCACTTCTTGAAGTCGAGAATTTACAAACACACTTCGCCACGCCCGGCGGGATCGTCCGGGCCGTCGAGGGGATCTCGTTCCACGTCGACTCCGGCGAAACGGTGGCGATCGTGGGCGAGTCCGGGTGTGGCAAGTCCGTCACCTCGATGTCGATCCTGCGCCTGATCCAGGAGCCGCCGGGGAAGATCAAGGGCAGCATCAAATTCGAAGGCCGCGAGCTGCTGGCGCTGTCGGAGCCGGAGATGCGCGATATCCGCGGCAACGCGATCTCCATGATTTTCCAAGAGCCGATGACCAGTCTTAACCCGGTCCTGACCGTCGGCAAACAAATCGGCGAGACGGTGCAATTGCACCAGGGCATGAACGCCGCCGGCGCAGAGAAAAAGGCGATCGAGATGCTGACCCTGGTCGGCATCCCCGCCCCCGCCCGCCGCGTGAAGGAATACCCGCATCAGCTCTCCGGCGGCATGCGTCAGCGCGTCATGATCGCCATGGCGCTGGCCTGCAATCCGCGTTTGCTGATCGCCGACGAACCGACGACGGCACTCGACGTGACCATTCAGGCTCAGATCCTGGACCTGATGCGCGACCTGAAGACCCGGCTCGGCTCCGCCATCATGCTGATCACCCACGATCTGGGCGTGGTCGCGGAAATGGCGGAACGCGTCATTGTGATGTACGCGGGACGCAAAGTGGAAGAAGCCGGCGTTTTCGAAATCTTCGCCAACCCGATGCATCCGTACACGCGCGGCCTGCTTGGCGCGGTCCCGAAACTTGGCTCCTCGCTGGAAGAAGGACACGGGCGCGAAAAACTGGCCGAAATACCCGGCCTCGTGCCCAGTCTGCGACAGCGGATTGTTGGGTGCCCCTTCGCGGGACGGTGCGAACTCGCGACGGATCTGTGCCGCGCGATCGCGCCCGCAATCGAATTGAAGGCGGAAGGCCACCTGGTCGCATGCCACCACGCCGAACGCCGGATATCCGCATGAGCGACGCGCGTCCCCTGCTGGAGGTCAAGAACCTCAAAAAGCACTTTCCGATCCGAGGCGGCCTCTTGGGCCTCACCACCGGACATGTTTTCGCCGTCGATGGGGTGTCCTTCGATGTTCGCAAGGGCGAGACCCTGTCGATCGTCGGTGAGTCCGGCTGCGGCAAATCGACCGTTGGCAAGGCGCTGTTGCGGCTTTACCCGATCACCGAGGGCGAAGTGCATCTGGACGGCCAACGCATCGACAACATGCCCGCCAGCAAGCTGCGCCCGATGCGCCAGCGAATGCAGGTGGTGTTCCAGGATCCGTTCTCCAGCCTTAACCCGCGCATGAAAGTGCGGGATATCCTGGCCGAACCGATCACAAATTTCGGGCTCGCCAAAGGCCGCGCCGAGGTGACGGAACGGGTCGAGGCGTTGATGGACAAGGTCCGGCTTCCCCGCGACTCGATCTGGCGGTTTCCGCACGAATTCTCCGGCGGGCAGCGCCAGCGCATTGGCATCGCGCGGGCGCTGGCGCCGGGCGCCGATCTGATCATCTGCGACGAGGCGGTGTCTGCGCTGGACGTGTCGGTGAAAGCGCAGATCATCAATTTGCTGGTCGATCTGCAGGACGAACTGGGCTTGGCGCTGCTGTTCATCAGTCACGATCTGGCGACGGTAGAGCACCTGACGCATCGCGTGGCCGTGATGTATCTGGGCAAAATCGTCGAGATGTGCGACCGGCGCACGCTGTTCGCGACGTCTCACCATCCCTATACTCGCGCGCTGCTGTCGGCGGTGCCGGTACCCGATCCGACGGCGCCACGGAACCGGATCATTCTGACGGGCGACGTGCCCTCGCCAATCAATCCGCCGTCCGGCTGCCGGTTCCATACGCGCTGCCCCTTCGCGTTCGACCGCTGCCGGATCGAAGAGCCGGTGTTGCGGGACGTTGGCAGCGGGCATGCCTCGGCGTGTCATTTGACCCATGCGCCGGGGGCGGCGATCGAGGCGGCGCGGGTATCGGGATAGGGGCGCGGAGCATTCTGCTGGCGTAAAAGCAAACTGGCGGTCGTTAGACGGGATGGGCGGTTGCGTGGAACGGCGCCATTCATGAACGTTCTGCCGCCAGCGGCCGCGATATAAACCGGATCGGCGGAACGATTTACCCATCGCGAGGTCCGCGCCGCGTCATGGCACGCCCTCGAGCGGGCCATCGGGAGCGGTACACTATTGCGAGAGTGGCCGCGATAAACCACGGAAAGCGCCGCTCCTCCGATCGCCGTGCCGTGCCCGGTGGCCCGATCGAGTCGGGCCATGACGAGGGGAGAGGCCATGCCGAGACTCAATCGTTCGGACAGTTGGTATAACAACCGGCGGAAGGATCCGCCCCGCTGGAAAGGGAAGCCTGCCCCCTCCAGCCAGATATCCAGGCAGGTTTCGTATGCGTCGACGAAATTGTCCGGCCCGCCAATACAAGCGGGCCGGATATTTCACAAAGAGCTCAGGCCGCCGAGCGCATGCCCCGCTGACCCTGCGGCCGCGGGCTACGCCGGTTCTGACCAGCACTCGCGCCACCACGTTTCCATGCCGGTTTCGGCGCGTCCGGACGTCCGTGGAACTCCGCCGGGATTTCGCCGACGACCGGGATTTTATCACCCAGTAGACGCTCGATCTGACGAAGGGTGGAACGTTCGGTCGCGTCGCAGAACGCAATCGCCACGCCCTCCGCTCCGGCGCGCGCAGTGCGGCCGATGCGGTGGATATAGCTTTCGGGCTCAGCCGGCAGATCGAAATTGATAACGTGGGACACGCCAGTCACATCGATGCCGCGGGCGGCGATGTCGGTCGCTACCAGCACGCGCGCACGCCCCGTCCGGAAGTCGCGAAGCGCGCGTTCCCGCTGCGGCTGGCTTTTGTTACCGTGGATCGCATCCACCTGAATGCCCACGCCTTCCAGCTTTTCGGCCACCTTATTGGCGCCGTGCTTGGTGCGCGTGAACACGATCACCCGCTCGAACGCCGGATCTTGCAGCAGTTCTGTCAGCAGCGCCTGCTTGCCTGACGTCGGCACGAAGCGGACGGACTGCTCGATCTTGGGCTCGGTGCCGACTTCGCGGGCGATTTCCACCCGAACCGGCTCGCGCAGCAGGCCGGCGGCGAGTTGCGCCACCTCGGCCGGCATGGTCGCCGAGAACAGGCACGACTGGCGCCGCGTCGGCAGCGCCGCGACGATCGCGCGGATGTCGCGAATAAAGCCCAGGTCGAGCATGCGGTCGGCCTCGTCGAGCACGAAGCGCTCGGCGGTGGCGATCGACAATTCGCGGGTGTTCATCAGATCGCGGACGCGGCCCGGCGTGCCGATGACGATATCGGCGCCACGGCGCATGGCCTCGCATTGCTTATACCGCGACGCGCCACCGATGATAACGACGGTGCGCATGCGCGATCCAGCGGCCAGGCTGCGCGCCGCCTCATCGATTTGCAGGGCGAGTTCCCGTGTCGGCGCCAGGATCAGCGCGCGGGTCTGGAACGGGCCGGGACGGCGAGGCTCCGCCAGCAGATGGTGCAGGATGGGCAGAACAAAGGCGGCGGTCTTACCGCTGCCGGTCTGCGCGATGCCAAGCAAATCCTTGCCCGCGAGCAGCGGGGGGATCGAGTCGGCCTGGATGGGCGTGGGTATCGTGAATTTATGCGCCGTAAGGGCGTGCAACAGGATATCGGGCAGGCCGAGGCCCGCGAAGTTCGTACTTGTCACGAGGGATGAGTGCTCCGGCACCGGGCATTCCGGTGCCTGTTGTCCATGTCCCAGCGCGATAAGTGGGGACGGACGGCGGGAGATGAGACATTCCGGGAAGACGGCCTGGCGATTCACAGCCTGGGCGTCAATCACGCGATCCTGGAATGACGAGACGTATATCGTTGTGCGCTGCGGCAAATGCAAGCGGAATCGTGCGGGACGAGGTGCGCGTCATGGCAATGTCGCTGAAAAATCTTGGCGGCGCGTGTGCCTGGCCCACCTCGCCAAAGGGCAATCGCTTGAATTTGGCCGCGTGCCCTTCGCCGTCATGGCACGGCTCGACCGGGCCATCGGAACCGGCGACGGCGGCTCCGTTCGCGAAGAAGTCGCCGCCCGGGGCCATCCAGCGCCTTCGTTCCCGAGGTGTTGCCGCTCCGGATGGCCCGGTCGAGCCGTGCCCTGACGGAGATAGGCACAGCGGTGTCGTTCAAACGATTGCCCTGCACCTCGCCACCCCGCATATGGTGTATCGCACGAAACGGACGCAGACTGGCGAAAGGAAACCCGGCGACGTCCAGGAACAACATAATGGCCGCGATCGATCGCGAATCCCGGCGCAAGCCAGGCCAGGACCGGGGACCTTCCCGGACCGGGACGGAACAGGCCGAGATGTCCGGCGAGGTCCACGTCCCGCACCGTGCATTGCTCACCGCCTCGGCGATGCTGTCGATGTTCATGCAATCGTTGGATACGTCGATCTGCGTTGTCGCCCTGCCGTATATGCAGGGCAGCCTGTCAGCCAGTTCCGAGGAAATCACCTGGGTTCTCACCTCCAGCGTCATCGCCGCGGCGATCATGACCGCGCCGATGGGTTGGCTGGCGCAGCGGTTCGGCCGGAAACGTTTGTTCATCGTCTGCCTGACCGGCTTCGTCAGCGCGTCCATGCTGTGCGGCGCGGCCCAAACGTTGGATCAGTTGGTTGCGTGCCGCCTGCTGCAAGGGATGTTCGGCGCCGGGATCGCGCCTTTGTCGCAGACAACGATGCTGGATATTTACCCGTTTTCGCGGCGCGCGCAGGCGATGGCGATGTTCTCGATGGGCGTGACGATGGGGCCGATGGTGGGACCGACCCTTGGCGGCTACCTGACCGAGGCGATCAATTGGCGGTGGGTGTTTTACGTCAATCTTCCCGTGGGCATCGTCGCTGTCACCGGCCTGGTGCTGACCATGCCGCGCGCGCCGGTACGTCCTTATCTGAAATTCAGTTGGTACGGCTTCGGGATGCTGGCGATCGCCATCGGCGCCCTGCAAATGGTGCTCGACCGTGGCCAGATCCTGGATTGGTTCACCTCTCGCGAGATCGTGGTTCTGGCGGTCGTCGCGGGCCTCGCATTGTATTTGTTCGTGGTCCATCTCTGCACGTCGGAGCGGCCGTTTCTGCCGTTGGCGTTGTTCAGGGACCGGAATTTCGTGTCCGCGATCGTCATGGTGTTCTGCCTGTCGGGGGTGATGCAGGCGACCAGCGCGTTGCTGGCGCCGTATTTGCAAAAACTCGCCGGTTTCCCGGTTCAGGATGCGGGTTGGGCCATGGCGCCAAGGGGGATCGGCATGATCGCGTCGATGTTCCTGGCCAGCCGTCTGGGCATGAAGGTCGATCAACGCAAAATCATGGCCTGCGGCCTCGCGCTATTGGGTGTCGCGCTGTACGAAATGAGCACCTGGACCCCGGCCGTTACGCTGCATCGCACGATGCTGACGTTGATGTTGCAGGGGTTCTCCATCGGCCTGGTGTTCAATCCGATGACCGTGATGGCGTATACCACCCTGCCCTCGCAGTACCGCGGGGAGGCCGCCGCGGTCCAATCGCTGGCCCGCAACATCGGCTCCGCGATCGGGATATCCGTGCTGACGTTCACGCTGACCCGTGGGTTCCAGACCAACCACGCCGCGATCTCCGCCGGGATCACCCCGTTCGAACGGTTATTGCAGGCACGCGATAGCGTGGGGGTTCTGCTGGACCCCGGCACAAGGCGCGGCGCGGTGCTGCTGGAGCAGATGATCGCCTACCAGGCACAAATTATTTCCTACAATAACGATTTTCGGCTGATGGCGCTGGCGATCGTGCCGCCGCTGCTGCTGCTTTTCCTGATGCGGCGCCACGCGCGGCCGTGAACCGCGCGACCGCGTCCGGGGCAATCCGACACCGTCGGCAGCAGCGCCTGACCACCCTCACTCCCCGCTGAGGAACGCCTCGACCGCCGCCGCCACCCGGTCCGGCGCCTGGATTGTGCCCACATGCCCCAGACCTTCCAGCACCAGGGTCCGGGCGCCCGGAATCTCGTTCGCGATCGACAGACTGTGCGCCGGTGGAATCAGCTTGTCCTGGGCGTGTGCCAAAATCAGCGTCGTGGCGGTAATGCCTGCCAAAGACAGCAACGGCGCCCCGGGGATCAACGCCCCGCGCCGCGCCCGCTGTTCGGGCGTACGAGTCCCGCCACCGAAGCGCTGCGCCAGATGCGGGTTCGCGGCCAGATGGCCGTCTGTATAAAAATATCGCGCGATTTCCGCCGCGTTCGCCGCCGGCTTCTGGCGCAGCACCGCCAGCTTCGCGTCCGTTTCCGGCGCGATATCGGCGATGGAGCGTCCGACCCGGATCGCCGCCGATAACACAAGACGGTCCACCTTCGCCGGATAACGCGCGGCCAGAGCCTGCGCGATCACGCTGCCAAGCGACGTCCCGAACACATGGACTTTCGAAAACCCCAGACCGTCGATCAACGCCGCCGCGTCGTCCGCCATGTCCAGAATGCCGTACGGCTCGGGCGGGTTCCGCGTGGCGCCGGAATCGCGCTGGTCGTAACCGATGCAGGCGAAACGCGCGGTCAGATGCGGCACGAAGGCGTCGAACATCGTGTGATCGGCCTCGCCGCCATGCATCAGCAGCAAGGGCGGGCCGGTGCCGGCAACGACATAGGCGATTTCGACGCCACTCGGTGCTTTGACGTATTGCATGGGACGTGCTCCCTCCCTGAATTTCGTGCCGACGATGGCCCTGGGCCGCGAACCGGACAAGACGGCGAGCTAATCTAAATCCAGCCGCCAGGTCTCCACCATGGCGGCATCGGTCGTGGCGCCCGCGATCGTCGCCACGCGGGGGATCAGGCGGCGCGACGCGTCCTGGAATTCTTCGCCGCGACGATCCGCAACAAGAATACGCGTATGGCGTATTATACCAAACTTCCGAACGATTGACTCATCGCGAGGTCCTCTCCCCGTCATGGCACGCCCCCGAGCGGGCCATGCGGAGCGGCACACCATTGCGCGATTGGGCACGATAAACCGCGGAAAGCGCCTCTCATTAGATCGACCTGCCGCGCCCGATGGCCCGGTCGAGCCGAGCCACGACGAGGGGGAGAAGCCGTGCCGAGAGTCAATCGTTCGCGCGGTTGGTATTACCTGCCGCCGGGTTTTCGACTGGTGCGACTGTCACAAGATCCGCACGCTCATCGATACCGCGCCACTGCACGTCGCGACCTATATCGAGACGATGCAAACCGGCTTCAAGAAGCCTTCAGTCGAACAACACCTCGCTGGGGGCTCATCGTCCAGGGCTACGCGCCCCGGCCTGAGACGGCACCTCACGGCGGTGGCGCAAGCCGGCCGACTTGCTCGATAAGTTTTTGCTGCTCGACGAAGTCCTCCGGCATCAACGCGCGCTCGCCGGCCTGGCCCCAGCAGAAACGGTAGCCCTCGCCCTCCTTGCGCAATATGCGCTGGTGATGAATGAAGTACGACAGCCAGAACAGAGCGGCGTCGCCTGGGCCGCGCCAGGCCACTCCGGCATACTCCCAATCCTTCTTCTCGACCGGCAGGGTGCTGCCCAGGAAGAAGAAGCTCGCGCGCTCGCCGGAGCCAGTCCAGTCGGCGGGGTTGGTCGATCCGGCCCGGCTGGCGATGGTCACGTCGCCTTCGCCTTTCTGCGAATAGGCCTGGCGCGAATAGGCAAAGAACCCTTTGCGCCGCGCAAATTTGTCAACCTCGAGGAAGCTCCTCAGGAACCAGACTGGCCACTGCCCGACATGGACATGCGGCGCTTTGTACTCGATGGGCATTGGGGACCCTCCAGCGTGTTGCCGGTGCAACATAGTCTTGCAGTGCCGCCCACGCGGAATGGCACTTTCCACTTATATCAGTTGCCCGAAAGGTTGACTCTTGCCCCCCCTCGTCATGGCCCGACTCGATCGGGCCACCGGGAGCGGCACACCATCGCGGGTAAAGGAACGTCGCGCCGCCAGACGCGCCTTTCGTCGAACCGCCGCGCCGCGCCCGGTGGCCCGATCGAGTCGGGCCATGACGAGGGGGGGAAAGCCGGATGGGTCAACCTTTCAGCCGGTTGGTATTTTACGAATTCTGACGCTTTTTGTTTCCGAAATCAAGACATACAGTCACGGGGACTGCGTCGGGTTTCAGAATCGCCGCTTGGAAGGCCGCCCGGACAAGGCGCACGCCGGCACCAGCCACGCGCCCGCAACCCCAACGCCGTTCCCGTTCCGGCCGCCCCGATCGCCAGGAATGCGGCACCGGTAAACCATGGCGGCTATGGCGTTCGGACGATCCGCCACAACTGGGCAAAACCTTCGTCGCGGACCAGGACCACACCCGGGGGCGGGACGAATGGGCCGTACTGGTCTGGGATGTCGGCGTTCAGGATCAAAATGAAATCGAACCGCTCCCGCCAAACCGGCAGGTACCGCAGGTCCGCCGCCGCGCGTGCCATCGCAGCGGGATCGGACAGCACCGATATGCCGGCGATGACACCGCCATCCGGTTCCGCAATGGCGTCCCAGGGTGGCAGCACCCGCAACGGCTGCTTGCCCTTGGCAGAGAACATCGTTGGCGTGAACGCCCGCCGCCATGGCAGCGCGAGCGCCGGCAAGTGCCCGAACCCATAGGCGTCCATGATCCGCGTCACCCGCCCGATCGGCAGCACGTCCAGAGGCGCCTCATGGCGCAACGGCATAATGGCGGCGCCCGGCGGCACCGGCGCCAGGGCACGCGCCAGGGAGGCGACATCCGCCTGACGCGCGTGCCAGATCCAACCCATCGCGCCGGTGCGCAGCAGACAGACCGCCAGCATCCCGGCGCACAGCACGCGCCCCAGCCGCGGCGGTACCTCGGGCCGCACCGCCACAGCCAGCGCCAGGATCGCCATCAGCGAGAACCGGACATCGACCACCGCAGTACCGGCGAGGCCCGACGGCACAACAACATAAAGCACCGCGAGTCCCAGCGTGGCGGCCAGCAGGCCCGCATGCGCCCTCAACCGCCCGACCGCCAACGCGAGTCCGGCCGGCAGCAGCAGCGCCACCCCGGTCAGGCCGTCCAGACGATCGTCGTAGGTGCGCAGTCCCGCCAGTGCTTCTCTGGGTTTTCGCCATGGAACGTCCACAAGATCGAAAAAGCCATTTCGGATGTCAGCCCAGACGGCGCCGGCGTTGCCTCCGGTTTCGCTGCCCGGCAGTCGCGGCGACAGGACCGCGAGGATCAATGCGGGCACAGCCAGAGCCGCGAGCGCCGTCAGGACGCGGACAGAAGCTGGCAGCCGATTGCCGCGCGCGAGAAAGCCGCGCCAATCCGGACCAAGCACGATGCCCGCCAGCAATGCCGCGTAAAACACGAAGCCGAATACATGCATCAGCATCAGGATGCCGCCCAGACCGGCGCGTCCGATGGCGGCGACGACCGGCCCGCGGCGGACGAGACCCGGATCGGCGGCCGCGGCGAGCAAGGCGATACCCAGGCCGATTTCGAAATTCAAAAACCCGAACAGCAGCCCCATGCTCCAGGCCAGCATGCCGAACGCGATTTGCCACCAGTGCATCCCGCCATGCAGCCGCGACCACAGCAGCGCGCCACCGATCGGCGGCAGGATCGCCGCCAGCGTCGCCAGGATACGGCCGAGAAAAGCCCAGCCGATCAGGGGGGCGAGTAAGGCAGCGGCGAGATCGACACCGATATTGGTCATCGTATCCCAGGCCATCCGGTACATCCCGGACACCGGGGCATCGGCGATCCCGCCGCCGTGCAGATACATGCGGGCCAGATGGTTCGGGTAGTCGGCGAGCGGCGGTATGTCCGCCACCAGAAACGGCACGACGAGGCTCGCCAGCGCGATAAACACGGCGGCGCGTGTGAGCCGCGAGGCCACCGGCGAAGCGAGGTCAGTCGAGGTCATCGCGATCCAATGCTGGCGCGCGGCCCCTGTCCCGGCCCGCCCTCGTGAAGGGCCTGGCCGTCCGGGCGCTGACGGGACTGAACGCTCCCGCGCGCGCTTCGGATCGGGCCAGGGTGCCGCCACGGCGGAGGTTGGTCTGAGCCGCCGTTATGGCCTGCGCGGGGCCGGACGGCAAATAAGGCAAACGCGCCTGGCGGCAATTTGCCGCCAGGTGGCGACTGCCCCCCAGATTGCCGCCCAGACTGCCCCCCAGGTGGCGCGGTTCAAACCAGCCAGCGGTCGATCAATGCGACACCGCAATCGACGAAGTCCTTGGTATTGCGGGTGACAATCGTCCGCACACCTTAGGCGCGGGCCGTCGCCGCGATCATCGCGTCCTCAACCGAAATCGGCTTGCCCGCCGCCTCGCGGGCATGGCGGATTTCGCTGTAAAGCGCTGCGCAGGTGCGGTCGAACCGCAAAACCTGGTCCTGAAACCCGATTTCAAAGAACCCCGATTTCAAAGCACAGGGAAACCCGCGCGATCAGTTCCTCCCTTCTCCGGCCGCCCGGCATGCGAGCGAGGCCAAAGCGAATTTCGGCCTCGCAGATCGCCGTGATGAACACGGTCTCGGGTGCAGGACCGTCCAGGTAGGCAACGACGGACGGTTCTGGCTCCGCCTTGACCAACTCTGAAATAACGTTGGTGTCGAGAAGGATCGCGGGCGTTCCGGCGGATCGTACTCTGGACCGGAGAAGTCCGGCGGGCTGCGTCCCATGGTGTTATCACGCGGCGGCAGGTCAAGATCGGCGCCGTGCTCCGGGCCAAACAGGCGCCGCGCCAGCGCGCCGAGGTTTTCTCGTAGCGGCGTCTCCTGGCGCGCCACCGCGGCGCGGCGCAGTTCGCGCGCTTCCTCCTCCAACGACCGCCGATGCGCGGCGGCGCTGGCTTTGAGGCGCGTGTGCAGCACTGTGTCGACATTTCCGAACCGCACGCTGGCCATGCAATGCTTCCACGACGAATTTACTATCGCACGATCGCAAACAATGACGGGCAACGCAACGCACTTCGGCGGCATCGCTACCAGTCACTCCGGCACCGCCGCCCGATCGGATGTGCGGGTGACCGGCGCCTTCCTGTGCCGGTCCGAAAATCGATCGAAAAGCTTACGGTATTCATGGGCACCCCGGCGTGGACCCCTGCGAGGCTCATCCGGTCCATATTGCCCCTGTCGTTCGCGACCGGCCGA
Organism: Acetobacteraceae bacterium; assembly: GCA_043782125.1. GTDB lineage: Bacteria > Pseudomonadota > Alphaproteobacteria > Acetobacterales > Acetobacteraceae > Rhodopila. Next base: position 19,730 of record JAYWAX010000719.1, read on the forward strand.
CATGCGGCATCCTCGGAACTGGCTGCCACCAAATTCACCAGATCGGACACCTTCAGGGTTAGGACGTTATTACGGCGCTGGGCCTGCCCGTGGCGTCCCGCCTCACAGCCCGCTGGTGCCGCCGGTCGCGCCACTCGCGTTGAATTTGCCGATATTGCCGGGCAGTTGTTGCATGAACGATGCCTCGGTGCCCGGGGACGGCGTCGTGCGCTCCGCCATGTTCACGTCGTTGCTGTCGTCCCAGGTTACCGTCTTTACGCCGGCAAGAATGTTGCGGTCATCGAACTTCATTGCCACGGCCGTCCGATCCGGCACGCCGGGCGTTCGCCCCGGTCTCGGCCGCGTAATCTCCGAGATATAAAGTCAGGTGTTGTCGTCGAAGGTGGCCTTCTGCGCCGGCATACCTGGCCGTCGCCACGCCGGAGCCTGACACAGGGATGGCCCTGGCATTGATCTGCTTCGTTACCAGAATGGAAAGGCTGACGAAGAACGCGACCGGACGGCGGTCAGGCCATGACGAGACGGCGAGCGTTCCCGGCCACCATTCACCGGTTCAGCCAGACATCCTCCATCCGCCAGCCATTATAAATGCTGTTGGTATTGATGGTCAGGCCCTTTACCGCCGGGTCCCAACACACGCCGCCGCGGTTGAACTGGATGAGAGGCTTCGCGTCATCCTCAAGCAACCGCCTTTCGATTTCCCAGACGATCTCCCGGCGCGTATCCTGATTTCGTTCCATCGATTGCCGATCGATCAGCCTCTCGACCTCTTTGTTACAGTAGCCATTGTAATTACCCTGACCGTCGCAGGCGAAGTTTTCGTACAAAAGCGCATCCGGGTCATCGACGAACGTTCCGGTCAGGTTCAACGCGACGGTGTAATCCTTCCGCAGAACCTTGGGGAACCACTGCGTGGTATCCAGGACTTCCAGTTCACCGTCGATGAAGATTGTCTTCAGTTGGTCGATCAGGATGATAGCGGGGTCGCGATAAGGCGCCACATCGCGGGTCGATATCTTGACGGTCAAACGTTTGTCAGGCCCGTAGCCAAGACGCTTCATGATCTCCACAGCCTTCGCCTGGCGTTCGACGATATCCGTGCCGTAGCCCGGCATCGTCGCCAATACCTCCGGTGGCGTGCCCCAAAGACCACCAGGCGCGGGCTGC